>JAPORV010000289.1 GCA_026710055.1 Aestuariivita sp. | reverse complement strand
AGCATCTGCGTCTTGAGGCCCTTGCTTGACGCTCAGCGGGTCATGTTGACCCGTCTAAAGAGCGGTTCAAGCAACGCTCCAGTGTTGAGCGAGTGAACGCGGCGTTAAAGGACAGCTATGGCGGTCGTCATCTCCGGGTTCGGGGTGCGGCGAAGGTTGCGTGTTATTTATTTTTCGGTATTTTCGCTCTGACTGTTGATCAGTTACTCAGACTGCGCACTTGATAGCACCGTTTATTCTGTTTTTGGCGTCGAGGCATATGCCGTCGACAGGTTCTGCTTGCGCGGATGTTCGTACTCTGCCCAATATGTTGATGATATGAGCTGATTTAGTTGAGAAATCGGCTTCTGAGGGCTTGTATTCATCGAGCGATTGCTTTGATCCTATATGACCCTATTTTCCACCATCACATCCAAAAAAAATCCACCGCCGACTTTTGCAAGTGCCTCTATAGATTGAGTTATACCTGAATAGTTACAAATAAAATAATGAAAATCGGTTTTCCAAAAAATTTTGTTAAAGATCGTCCGGGAGAAGGATTGCTATAGAACAAAATGGACAAGAGCTTGCCGTTCACTTCTTTGGGTAGCAGGCAAACAAAGGGGAAGGCGCAATAATACGAGTAGCAATAATTGCCATCGGAATTGTTTTGTCTTCAGTATTGGTTTGATGTTTTTTAAATGATCAATGCTCACGTAATTATAATCGTAATGGATAAGCTGCCGATAACATCGTCATTTACTAAATTTCATCTGTGACCCATAATGGCGTTGTTCAAGGTAAGTTGTTGGGTCAAAAAATCAGCTGTATATCATGCTAGATTAGGTTAGAAATTTAGATAATTGAGTAATGTAGTTCTCTCTAATGTCGTGAATTTGTCGGTTTTTTGGCAGAGCAGTGTCGTTGTAGATTGTCAAAGAGTTAGCATATTACTTCATGAGAAGGGCAGGTAAGCAATGATGATTGTTCGGAAATTGCGAATTGAAAAAGGTTTTTCACAGGAACAACTTGCGTCAATGGCTGGTATTAGTACGCGCACACTTCAGCGTATTGAACGTGGTGCAAATGCGAGCCCTGAAACTTTAAAGTGCCTTGCTGCCTGTCTTGATGTAGATTTTGCTTCTTTACGAAAGGAACAGGATATGACCATTGATACTAGAATTTCTCAGACTATGCTCAGTAACGAAGAACAAGAGGCTATGGAATATGTTCGCGATATCAAGGCGTTCTATGGACATGCTCTTATTTATGCTATTGTCATTTTAGGTTTAGCAGTCATTAATGTCATTACCAATTCAGATTATTTGTGGTTTTTATGGGCTGCATTTGGTTGGGGGATAGGGATTATAGCACACGGTCTGGCTGTATTTGAATTTTTCAATTTCATATTCGGCCAAGATTGGGAAAAAAGGCAGATTGAGAAACGGTTTAAGAAAACCCAATCAAATAAAGCTGGAGATTACTAATATTTTTTTTAAAAGACCTCTGCAACTAAATTGACCCTGAACTTGAGACGACTGATGAAGTATTGTTTGCATTCGATTTTGTAGACTGTGATGAATTGACTTAAATTGCCATAATTTTGACGTAAACAAAAAATAGTCATTTCACGTCATAACAAATCAGGCTCTTGTGATAGAGCGATCTATTACGACGGTATGCAGATTAATTGGCTTTTTGCTACAGGCACAAATGAGCATTAAGGAAGAAGATATGTGACTAACTTTGTTTGCGGATGAGGTGACAGACATAACGCGTGAGCATAAACATTTTACAAAGCCTCGTTTACGCAGTTTTATCGCCATTTGGTGCGTCTTGGCACTCGGCAAGCGAGCAAAAACTTCAAGATAGGATTGCGAAAACGTCGCAGATCAAGTGCTTCATGCACACCAGTTGTTATCTGTCCGTCAAGTTGCGTGCGAACGGCGGCGCGTGTGTAAAACGGCGCATCAAGCATTGGCAGCACTTGCTTCGCTTGAAATCCTGCTTCAACACGGGTTTCGCGATAAACAGTCCAATTACTTCGTGGCAAGCGGGTTTTGGGTGGTAAGTGAGCAATTTCATGCGCCGCACCATCCTTGGAAAATGCATAACCGTTAGCAAGTTTTGTTCCATCACGACGAATAACGTCATAAAAGCATTTTGCGCCGTTTAGAACCGGAAATCGGCCCCATGTCCAATAATCAAAGTCATCCTCAAGGGCACGGGTGCCAAAATTTGCGTCAAAGTACCCATGTCCCCTCCATGACCAACCTGGACGATCAATGTCGACTTCAATTTCTGAAATAGGCGCAAAAGGTCGCCAGATGTGGCTGTTATCACTACATAAAGGCAATTCGACTTTGGTAATGGCCGACGGGATGAGACGGACTTGCCCGCGAATGCGATTGACGAGTGGAAGAGAAGAGACTTCGTCAATATCAACAACAAGGCGATCATTTTCCCAACACATTGACGATGGTCCAACTTCAAGACTTGACGTTGTTCGTCGCAACGCGGATTGTCCACGATCAGTCATGGTAAAGCGACCGCCGCGCCCGTATGTTGCCACATTAATACAAACGTGATTTTGGGGATTTTGACGACCCGCCCAATAGTACCAAGGTGAAAATACTGATCCTATAAAACCAATGATAGAAATAGCCTTGCTATTGTCATGGCTTATCCCGTCGATATACCACCACGCGTAACCATTGGGGCAGACATTGATGTCAAAGTTAGGTCGCTCGTGATCGCCTCGGCCGCGTGCATCCCGGAGATTGCAGCCATCGGGAGGCCTGCGCCCGGATGAGTCCCGCCTCCCGCAAGATATAGACCTGGAATTTTGGTTCGTGCCGTTGGACGCGTGAAAGCGGCTAAAAGCCCGTGTGGACTCTGTCCGTAAAGTGCGCCCAAAGACTCTGGAAATAGTTGGTGGAACTGGTAAGGGGTCGTAATATTTGATATCATCGGCGCTGGGTCGAACGTGATGTCGAAGCTGTTGAGTTTTCGGATAATTTTTTTGTTCCATTGTTCTAATTCCTTATCAGAATTTATCGTAACACCGGCGGGAGCATTAGCAATAATTTCAAAACGTTCAAGAATTGGAGGGATAATTCCCTGACCTCGATCTTGAGCACAAATGTAAAGGGTTGGATTATTTGGAATACGATCAACTTGAAGGTCATTAAATTCTGAGGCCGGATTGTCATCGAATAAAACATTGTGGTGCGCAAGTTCATTCCCAGAAATTTTTGCTGCAAAACTATATACTCTTGCTGAATAGGATCTTTTTTTCTTTATTGTATGCCGTGCAATAATTTCAAAATCCTTACCAAGAGAACCCACGGCAAGGGCGCGTGGGTCACCATTAAATATCACCGCATCTGCCGTATATTGTTCAGTATTTCTCAAAACAACTTCATGGACTCGTCCTCTTTTTTGAACAATACGATCAACGTGATTACCAAGCCTGATTTCTACACCAAGTGTAGTTGCAAGTTTGGCAAGTGCAGCAGCAAGTTTGTGCATTCCACCTTGAACAATCCAGACGCCAGAGGCTTCTGCGTGCCAGATCAAACTAAGAATTGCCGGAGATAGAAAAGGCGAACCTCCAACATAAGTAGCATATCGTCCAAATAGTTGTGCCAAGCGCGGATCACTGAATTGCTGACTTAATGACCGAGCAAGACTAAAACCGGGGTAGATTTTTCGAATAAGGCTTGGATTCTTGAACACGTGAAATATCAAAGTTGAAAACCGAGGCTCCGCTGCACGCATCATTGGTTTATAAAAACCCTGAAACAGTTCACGGCAGTGGTGACAGTATCTTAAAAATTCCTGCTCTGAATTCGACCCAGAAAACTCTTTGATAGCTCGCGCACTAGCTTCGATATTTGCGTAAAGATCAAGAGTTGAACCGTCTGTCCAGAAATGTCTTGCAAGAATGTCCTGCGGAATGAGATGAATATGATCTTCAAGGTGACCATTTGTGAAACCAAGAAGTTCGTCAAAGATATGCCGCATTGTCAAAACAGTTGGTCCAGCATCCACTGGACCGGCATCGCTCATTGAGGTGCGGATTTTACCACCAACATGCTGATGTCTATCGAATAAACGAACAGAATAGCCAGAAGCAGCTAGCTGTATTGCGCTGGTTAGGCCACCAATGCCAGCTCCAATGACAATAATTTGCGGAGGTACATTCATATGGAGGTTAAAGCATGATTTTGAAACATTTACCAGATTCCACAATTTTTTTCTTGATTCTTGACATAAATTTTGAAACTGTCTAGTATACTTTACATAATTTTTGTTTATTTTTATTGACAATACTGATAATAAGGATTGTGACATGTCTTTGATGGCCCGAATTGAGACTGCCATACGTGAGGTGCTTCAACAACAGCAATTGTCGAAAGCGCCGCCTAAATTAGCGGAATCGTTAGACTACGCTCTCTTTCCAGGGGGGGCTAGAATTCGTCCAACGATTTGCATGTCAGTTGCCATGGCCTGCGGTGATGATCAACCAAAATTAACGAATGCTGCATCAATCGCTTTAGAACTCATTCATTGTGCAAGCCTTGTTCATGATGATTTACCTTGTTTTGACGATGCAAACATTCGTCGTGGAAAACCATCATTACATAAAGCTTTTGATGAATCTTTAGCGGTTCTTGCCGGTGATAGTTTGATTGTTATGGCTTTTGAAACTCTAGCAAAAATAATATTACAGGATCCAAACCGTGGAACTCAGTTGCTATTGACGTTGGCTAAACGAACCGGTGTGCCATTTGGTATTTGTGCTGGTCAGGCTTGGGAAACGGAAGATCACATTAACCTATCGGCGTATCATCAAGCAAAAACGGGATCGTTGTTTGTTGCTGCAACTCAGATGGGAGCAATTGCAGCCGGTCAAGATGCAGAGCCATGGTTTGAATTAGGCGCACGAATCGGTGAGGCATTTCAAGTTGCTGACGATTTGCACGACGCGGTTCTCTGTGAGGAAGAATTGGGAAAACCCGCCGGACAAGACGATCTCCATGGGCGACCTAACGCGGTGACTGAATTGGGTGTTCAGGGCGCCATCCAACGCCTGACAGATATATTGGCAGGAGCTATTTCATCAATTCCGTCTTGCCCAGGCGAAGCTCAGTTGGCAAAAATTGTCAGATCTTATGCTGAAAAACTAACACCCGTTACTCCTACTCAATCAACATATACTTTTGCGAAAATGCCAACAACGTTTAGAACAAGATCACAAAATCTCAGTTCAATTGTTAATCCTTAAGTAAAACCGCTTATGAAATTTTCTCTGGGAGAACGGTCAATCAACGTAATGAGCAGAAAATTAATATGTGCTGGCACTAAATAGTGCTCGTGTTATAAAAATGGTTGTGCAAAGAGATTTTCGTGCAGCAATATCTAAACATAGTCGAAGCGGGATCTCAATGGCGTGGCGGATGGCTTAATCGCATCATTGCAAATCCAAATTTTCAAAGATGGTGTAGTCAGTTTCCTTTGTTGCGCGGAATTGTTCGCAAAGAAGGAACAGAACTCTTTGAGATTGTTCAGGGGTTTGTAAAGAGTCAAGTCTTGATGGCGTTAGTTGAACTGGATGTCTTTAGGCATTTACAATCAGGTTCCGCAACGCCTAAAGATTTAGGCCGAATTTTTAATATTCCTGAAGAACGTATGCGTGTTTTGCTACAAGCAGGAGCAGCACTTGGTTTTCTTCGGCGTCGGCGTGGTGCGCGGTTTGGTCTAGCACGACGGGGCGCAATCTTGCTTGGTTCACCTGGGCTAGAGGCTGTCATTCGGCATCACCGCGCATTTTACCGTGACTTGGAAAACCCTGTTGATTTGCTTCAAAACCCAGATAAACAAACGGAATTAGGTGCATATTGGCCATATGTGCTCGAAGTAGTATGTAATCAGCCAGATGCTGAGGTCGCGCGAACCTATTCAGATTTAATGGCCCATAGTCAAGGGTTGGTTGCATTAGACACCTTACAGACTACTCGTTTAGACGGTGTAAATCATCTCTTGGATGTTGGCGGCGGTACAGGTACTTTTCTTGAACATGTTGGGGCAAAATATCCTGATATTGAAATGACATTATTTGACTTACCATCTGTTATTTCTGAAGCGGCTATACGATTTGAGTCAAATGGGCTGGGTTCGCGAACGCATTTAGTTAGTGGGTCGTTCCGCAAGGACAGCTTGCCATCCGGTGCAGGAGCTATATCACTGGTTCGCGTCCTATATGATCATACTGATGCGATCGTAAATTCATTACTTAAAAAGGTTTTTGAAGCGTTACCTCCTGGTGGCAAACTCATAATTTCTGAGCCAATGAGCGGCGGCGCACAGCCAAATTTAGCAGGCGATGTCTATTTCGCCTTCTATACGATGGCGATGCAGACTGGTCGAACACGATCAGCGAGTGAAATTAGACTCATGTGTCAGGCCGCAGGATTTAAAGATATCAAAATCCCAAAATCTCACCGTGATTTCGTAACGCGTGTACTCACTGCAAGTAAGCCAATGAAATCAATTTAAAAAAAGTGTCAATTATTATTGACATATTAAAATGTCAATGTATACTAACAACATTTCCAGTTGATTTTTGGGAATCAGTTTAGATTTGGGCAATTTAGGTGTCATAATTTTGGGGAGGCCGGTTTGAAGACATCTGCGGTGGTATTAAAGAGTCCGAGAGACTTACAGTTGGAGATGCTGGAACTAAAGCAGCCCGGTGAAAACGACTTGGTTGTCGAAATAAACTATTCGGGAATTTCGACGGGCACTGAAAAGTTGTTCTGGTCCGGTGAGATGCCGCCCTTTCCTGGAATGAGTTATCCATTAGTGCCCGGGTATGAAGCCGCTGGAGAAGTCGTGCATGCTGGTTCAGCGACCGGATTTAGGTCTGGCGAGTTTGTTTTTGTTCCAGGTGCCGATTGTTACACAAATGCCAGTGGGTTGTTTGGCGGGGCTGCAAAACGTCTCGTAACGGACGCGCATCGCGTAACACGGATAAATTCAGCTTTAAAGTCTGAAGGAACTCTGCTTGCATTGGCTGCGACAGCATTACACGCAATGTTAGGCCAAGGTAAAACAGCGCCAGAACTAATTGTTGGGCATGGCGTTTTAGGGCGGTTACTTGCTCGGTTAACTGTTGCGATGGGAGCACCAGCACCAACGGTTTGGGAAATCAATGCTGACCGAAGAAAGGGGACAACTGGGTATCCGATTTTAACATCAGAAGATGACCCACGTTTTGATTATAAGACCATTTATGATGCGTCTGGAAATGGTTCAATTTTAAATGATCTCATCAGACGTTTGCAAAAAGGTGGTGAGATCGTGCTGGCAGGTTTTTATTCGGCTCCATTGAGTTTCGCTTATCCACCTGCATTTATGAAGGAGGCGCGACTTCGCGTTGCTTCTGAATGGGAGCGAGCAGATCTTCAGACGATTCGCGAATTTGTCGATAACGGATCGTTGAGTTTAGCAAATTTGATTACCCATGAAATGCCGGCGTGCCAAGCCATAAAGGCTTATGAGATGGCTTTTGAAGACTCGTCTTGTCTCAAAATGATTTTGAATTGGGAGAGTGCGTTGTGAAAGATGAAGTGCCAAATCTGAAAAGCTATGATGCACGCTTGCGGCGTGAGGTTAGCGAACCAACGTTAGAAGTGCCACAGGGCGAGCCAACGAAAGCAACGCAAATAATTGCAATTTATGGAAAGGGTGGAATTGGTAAGTCGTTTACCCTCGCAAACCTCAGCTACATGATGGCCGAGCAAGGTAAGCGGGTATTGTTGATTGGCTGTGATCCAAAGTCCGATACCACGAGTTTATTGTTTGGTGGTAAAGCATGCCCAACCATTATCGAAACTTCCACAAAAAAGAAGTTGGCGGGCGAGGAAGTTGCAGTGGGTGATGTCTGCTTCAAAAGAGGCGGCGTATTTGCCATGGAACTTGGCGGGCCAGAAGTAGGACGAGGATGTGGAGGTCGCGGAATTATCCATGGCTTTGAATTACTCGAAAAGCTCGGGTTTCATGACTGGGATTTTGATTACGTACTGCTTGATTTTCTTGGCGATGTCGTGTGTGGCGGATTCGGTCTGCCAATCGCACGAGATATGGCGCAAAAAGTGATATTGGTGGGATCAAATGATCTTCAATCGCTTTATGTCGCAAATAATGTTTGTTCAGCAGTCGAGTATTTTAGAAAGTTAGGTGGAAATGTTGGTGTGGCTGGTCTTGTAATCAACAAGGATGACGGCACAGGTGAAGCACAGGCATTTGCCAAAGCTGTCGACATTCCCGTTCTCGCCTCTATTCCGCAAGACGATGATTTACGGAAAAAGTCTGCAAACTATCAAATTGTTGGAACGCAATCAGGGCCGTGGGGAGGGCTCTTTGCAGAGTTAGGTGAAAATGTCGCACAGGCTGTTCCGTTGAGACCTGTTGCATTAACTCAAGATGATTTGCTTGAGTTGTTTGATGGCTCTGAAGTTGGCGCTGGCGTTGTTTTGGAGCCAGCAACAGATCAGGATATGCGCGGTAAAAATGCAGTACCAAAGAAATCTCTAGAAGTGGTTTATGATAACGCATGAATGACGAGGTCAAATATGACGCTGCTGCTGATGCGGCAGTTATCCTAGGAGAGAGCAAAGGTGAGGTCGTGCCCGAGGTCAACGGTTACGGATGTCATTCGGTCGAAGAGATGACGAAGGCAGAACAAGTATCTTCTCATTCGGAAATTCTTCGTCAGTATGCGGCTGATTATCCCACAGGGCCACATGATAAACCGCAGTCAATGTGTCCAGCTTTTGGTTCATTGCGCGTTGGTCTCAGAATGCGGCGGGTTGCAACGATACTGTCGGGTTCGGCATGCTGTGTTTACGGATTAACATTCGTAAGTCATTTTTATGGCGCACGAAGATCGGTTGGTTATGTTCCGTTTAACTCGGAAACATTGGTTACAGGGAAGCTCTTTGAGGATATTCGAGAAAGTGTACATGATCTTGCCGATCCAGATCGTTATGATGCTATTGTCGTGACTAATCTCTGCGTTCCTACGGCCTCAGGCGTTCCGTTGCGGCTTTTGCCAAGCGAGATCAATGGCGTTCGAATTATCGGAATAGATGTTCCAGGGTTTGGGGTTCCAACACATGCCGAAGCTAAAGATGTTCTCGCAGGTGCTATGTTGAATTATGCCCGTGCTGAGGTCGAAGCGGGACCAGTAGCCGCGCCTGTTGGCGGAAAGTCTGACAGGCCAACGATCACGCTCTTGGGTGAAATGTTTCCTGCTGATCCAATGGTCATTGGTCAAATTCTGGCTCCGCTGGGTTTGGCTGCTGGGCCAAACGTCCCATGCCGAGAATGGCGAGAGCTTTATGCGGCGCTGGACTGTGGGGCGGTTGCAGCGATACATCCATTTTATACTAGTGCTGTTCGGGAATTTGAGGCAGCTGGACGGAAAGTTGTTGGCTCAGCGCCAATCGGATACGAAGGTACTGCCCAATGGATGAAGTCGATTGGTGATATATTTGGTTTACCCAAGCGGAAAATTGAAAATGCACATAATCGTATTCTTCCCGCAGTTAAAAGCGCATTGGGTGTTGCACGCGTAAAAGGTCAAATCACGCTGAGTGGCTATGAAGGGAGTGAATTACTGGTTGCGCGTCTATTGATCGAATGTGGTGCAGAAATTCCATATGTCGGCACAGCTTGTTCCGCAACAAAATGGTCAAAAGAGGATGCAGATTGGTTAAAAGCACATGGCGTTGAAATAAAATTCCGAGCATCACTTGAAGATGATTGTGCTGCAATGGAAGCTATTCAACCCGATTTGGCTATTGGAACTACACCAGTTGTACAAAAGGCCAAGGAGCACGGAATACCAGCACTTTATTTTACCAATTTGATTTCTGCGCGTCCGTTGATGGGATCTGCAGGTGCTGGTTCATTGCAGCAAGTTGTGAATGCAGCAATGGGGAATAAGGGTCGCATGCAAAGAATGAAGTCATTTTTTGAGGATGTTGGTGTTGGAGATACCGCAGGTATCTGGGAAAGTGCGCCCAATTTGCGTCCAGACTTTCGGGTATTGCACCAGAAAAAACTTGATCGGCAAGCTAAAGTTGCCAAAGCACAACAGATGATCTGATGATGAATTATTCTCATATCGACTTTGAAAGTTTGGATGTTGGGCAGGATGTAATATGAATAGGTTTTGCGTGGTGACAGAGAGTATCGCAATGAGGTTGAGATCATGTTGATTCAAGATCATGATCGTGCTGGTGGTTATTGGGGTGCAGTCTATGCATTCTCCGCGGTTAAGGGATTGCAAGTCGTTATTGACGGACCTGTTGGTTGTGAAAACTTACCTGTTACAAGTGTATTGCATTATACTGACGCACTTCCTCCTCATGAATTACCGATAGTCGTTACAGGTTTGGGTGAGGAAGAATTGGGTCGGGATGGTACGGAGGGTGCCATGAAGCGCGCTTGGAGCGTGCTTGATCCCGCTTTGCCGGCAGTTGTCGTCACAGGATCAATCGCTGAGATGATTGGCGGTGGGGTTACACCGCAAGGAACTTCAATTCAACGGTTTTTACCGCGAACTATTGATGAAGATCAGTGGGAGTCGGCTGATCGTGCTATGACTTGGATTTTTACTGAATTCGGAATGACTAAAGGTCGAATGCCGCCGGAGAAAAAAAGAGAAGACAATGCACGACCACGTGTGAATATTCTAGGCCCTATGTATGGCACTTTCAATATGGCAAGTGACTTGGCAGAAATCAGACGTCTTGTGGAGGGTATAGGAGCCGAAATTAATATGGTTATGCCACTCGGGGCACATTTGGCTGAGATGCGAAATCTCGTGAATGCTGACGTCAATATCTGCATGTATCGAGAGTTCGGCCGTGGTTTATGTGAAATCCTAGGAAAACCATATTTGCAAGCACCCATTGGCGTGGACAGTACAACAAAGTTTCTGCGTACTTTGGGAAAACTCCTAAACCTTGATCCTGTGCCATTTATTGAACGCGAGAAGCATTCAACGATAAAGCCGGTTTGGGACTTGTGGAGATCAGTAACTCAAGATTTCTTTGCGACTGCATCGTTTGGGATTGTGTCAAATGAAACTTATGCACGGGGTATTCGGTTATTTCTTGAAGATGATCTTGGATTACCATGTGCATTTGCAGTTGCGCGTTGCGCGGGAGCCAAAACGAACAATGAAGAAGTTCGAGCTCTGATTTCGCAAACCCGACCACTTGTTGTTATGGGGTCAATTAATGAGAAAATTTACCTCTCAGAAGCTAAAGCAGGTCATGGTCCACAACCTACGTTCATTCCAGCGAGTTTTCCGGGTGCGGCAATTCGGCGAGCAACTGGTACGCCTTTTATGGGATATGCTGGGGCAACTTATCTTCTGCAGGAAATCTGCAATGGCTTATTTGATGCTTTATTCCATATCTTGCCGTTAGGAAGTGATCTTGATTCAGCGCAAGCTACGCCGACGAATTTACGCCGCGATTTTCCGTGGGATGAGGATGCTCAGGAAATGTTGGATCAGATCGTAGCGAAGCATCCAATTTTAACACGAATTTCAGCGGCAAGGAACTTACGTGATGCCGCTGAGAACGCCGCTTTGGCGCGTGGCGATGAACGCGTTGTTCTTGAAACAGTACATACATTGGGCTTCGGTTTAGACCAAAGCGAAATAAACTCAGCGAA
Source organism: Aestuariivita sp. (assembly GCA_026710055.1). Lineage (GTDB taxonomy): Bacteria > Pseudomonadota > Alphaproteobacteria > Rhodobacterales > Rhodobacteraceae > JAPORY01. The sequence goes on along the minus strand of JAPORV010000289.1, from coordinate 5,422 downwards.
GGAGCGAGTTCATGACTGAGGTAATTAATCAAATAGTGGATGACAATCGTAGTCACAAGCCACCAAAAACTGAATTTATGGTGTATTTCGCTATAATTTTCTTAGCGACTATACCATTAGCTTGTTTGACATGGTTACTGGCCGCAATTCGAAGTGGTAGTCTTACTGATAAGGGGCCGATAGCGCGTGCGTGGACACAGGCACGTATTATCACGCCGATAATTTTTTCCGCGTAAAGGCGGACATTGAACTGACCGTCTGGGAACAGGCGGACAGAGCCCGAGGGGAACCTCCCCAAAGGTCCCAGCTGCGGGGAACGTGGCGGCAGCGTTATATTCCGGAGGGAAGTTAATGGCTGATCATAACGACCTGTCGTTTACAGGTCTTACTGACGAGCAGGCGCAAGAATTGCACTCTGTCTATATGAGCGGGCTTTGGCTGTTTGCAGCTATAGCAATTATCGCTCATTTGGCTGTGTATATTTGGCGTCCTTGGTTCTGAGGAGGATTAAAATATGGCAAAGTTCTATAAAATTTGGCTCGTTTTTGATCCACGCCGAGTGTTTGTTGCACAAGGTGTATTCCTCTTCTTGCTGGCAGCGATGATTCATCTCGTCCTGTTAAGCACAGATCATTACAATTGGTTTGAGCTTGCAGCTATGAAGGCTGCTGGAGGCTAAAATCTCTTGAGATGATAAAGAAATTGTTGTGGGCGGTTATGATAAGAATACATAGCCGCCTACAACAACCAAAAGAAAAATTTGAATTACGGCATCCGGCCTTTGATGGACGGGCCGCAGAATGCGGAGAAAAGAAATATGGCACTCTTGAGTTTCGAGAGAAAGTATCGCGTTCGCGGGGGGACGTTGATTGGTGGTGATCTGTTCGACTTCTGGGTTGGCCCATTCTACGTGGGCTTTTTTGGTGTTACGACGCTGTTTTTTACTTTATTGGGTAGCATTCTCATTTTTTGGGGGGCGTCGCAACAAGGGACTTTTAATCCTTGGCTGATAAATATTGCACCACCAGATTTAAGTTATGGTCTCGGAATGGCGCCTCTATTAAAGGGTGGCCTTTGGCAGATCATAACGATATGTGCCACAGGTGCTTTTGTTAGTTGGGCGCTTCGTGAGGTTGAAATTTGCCGCAAACTTGGAATAGGGTATCACGTTCCTATTGGCTTTGGTTTTGCAATTCTCGCTTATGTCACTCTGGTAATATTTCGCCCGCTCTTGCTTGGAGCGTGGGGGCACGGCTTTCCGTACGGTATATTCAGCCATTTAGATTGGGTTTCCAATACGGGGTATGCTTATCTGCATTTCCACTATAACCCTGCTCATATGCTTGCTGTTTCGTTATTTTTTACAACGACACTTGCCTTAGCATTGCATGGAGCGCTTATTTTGTCCGCTGCCAATCCAGAAAAAGGCGAGGATATGAAAACGCCAGACCATGAAGACACTTTTTTTCGGGATTTAATTGGGTACTCAATTGGGACTTTAGGAATTCATCGCCTAGGTTTTCTTTTGGCGATTAACGCAGTGTTTTTTAGCGCGGTTTGTATCATTATTTCGGGGCCAGTGTGGACGGCGGGTTGGCCGGAGTGGTGGAACTGGTGGCTTGAGTTGCCAATATGGGGTGACAGCCCTGCGGCATTAGGAGGAGTGAACTGATGGCAATTCGTGAATATCAAAATATTTTTACTCAGGTGCAAGTTCAAGGCACTCCAGAATGGGGCATGGATGACAAAGGTCAATTGTTGAGAGAGCGTGTTGGACGACCAAGTTACAGCACTTTAGTTGGGTGGTTTGGCAATGCACAGATCGGTCCAATCTATTTAGGTTGGACAGGTGTTGTGTCACTTGTTACAGGCATATTATGGCTAAATATTATTGGTTTGAATATGTTGGCGCAGGTCGGCTGGAGTATTCCTGAATTTATTCGGCAGTTTTTCTGGCTCGCACTTGAACCTCCAAGCCCGGAATATGGTTTGTCCATGCCGCCGTTAGACGATGGTGGGTGGTATATTATAGCAAGTTTTTTTCTTCTTGTGTCGGTGATGACCTGGTGGTTGCGCACTTACTTGCTTGCTGTTGAGCATAAGATGGGTAAGCATGTTGCTTGGGCATTTTTATCAGCCATTTGGCTGTTTCTGGTTCTAGGATTATTCCGGCCTATTTTAATGGGGTCTTGGTCCGAAGCCGTGCCCTATGGAATCTTCCCGCACTTGGATTGGACAACGGCGTTTTCAATTCGTTATGGCAATTTGTATTATAATCCGTTCCATGCGCTTTCAATTGTGTTTTTATATGGTTCAGTATTGTTATTTTGCATGCACGGAGGCACTATTTTGGCCGTCACCCGTTATGGTGGTGATCGGGAATTAGAGCAAATTGTTGATCGCGGCACTGCAACGGAACGAGCTGCATTATTTTGGCGTTGGACGATGGGATTTAATGCCACAATGGAAGGTATTCACCGATGGGCTATTTGGTTTGCGATGCTCACGCCTATTACTGGCGGAATAGGGATTTTGTTGACTGGAACTGTTGTTGATAATTGGTTCATCTGGGCGCAAGAGCATAATTTTGCTCCAATTTATGATGGATCTTTCGGCTACGAGGATTACACCAGTTATGAATCCTTTATTGGTAAGGAGAACTGATCATGTTACCAATGTGGTTTAATAACTGGAATCGTGATCATCCGACAAATGTGTTCGGACCTGGGATTTTGGTAGGTGTTCTTGGTGTTGCGGTTATTACTGCAATCCTTTTGATAACCTGGGGTCAGCCATTTGCGACGGTTTCAATGCAAACTGGGCCTCGGGGTACCGGTATGGAGGTTGTTGAGTTTGAATCTCAAATCAAGCGCCCAGATCCAACAGTAGAAGATTACTACACTGAAGAACCTTATATTCCAATGACGGGAGAGCCTTTAGCAAAAGACATTTACGAGAACGTTCAGGTTCTGGGTGACTTGACCGAGGATAATTTTAATCGCGTGATGAATGCTATTACACAGTGGGTCAGTCCTGAACAGGGCTGTGCATATTGTCATGGTGATGTAGACATTGAAGAATACGGCAATGATGATTTGTATACTAAGGTTGTTTCACGTCGAATGATTCAAATGACACAGGCTATTAACGAGAACTGGGATGGGCATGTGAATGCTGTTAAACAGGTTGGTGTGAATTGCTACACTTGCCACCGTGGACAAAATGTACCTTCCGATATTTGGTTTAAGGTAGGCGCGGTAAATGAAAGTGCGAGCGGTTGGTCTGCAATTCAAAATCGCGTTACCATGATTTCACAATCAACGTCTTTGCCTTCTGATGCTTTGGAAAAATACCTTTTGGATGGTGAGCAGATTGTCGTCCATGACTTGGAAAGTCGTGTGGCTGGTGGGCCAGCAAGTGAAGATAATTTACTTCCGTCAGTACAGGATACTGAGAGGACATATTCTTTGATGAATTATTTCTCCAACTCGCTTGGCGTTAATTGTTTGTTATGTCATAATTCTCGGGCATTTTATGCAGCGGCTGGTGAAGTTACGCCACAGTGGTCGACGGCATCATTGGGTATTTTAATGGTGCAAGAATTGAACAATGAATATCTTGTTCCTCTTCAGGATGAATACCCAGAGCATCGGTTAGGACCTGTATTTGGTGATGCGCCCAAAGCGGCATGTCGTACTTGTCACAAAGGGTATCAGCAACCGTTGCAAGGTTTGAACATGATTGCGGACTGGCCGGAGTTGGCATCAACAGAGGCGCCTGAGTATTCGCAGTGATCAGATAATATTGTCCCAAGACGCGTCAGAAGGAATGTCATTGAATTGGGTTTTTTTACCTTTGCAGTTCTATTCCAAATTTACTTGGCACCATGCGGGAAGTAAATCGGTTTGATTAGGTTTAGCGCAATAGATGGCGCGCGCGATTGCTCTGGTGACGCAAATTGCCGTTGCATGGCAGATTTCTTGTAACTCATTCTCAGTTATGGGTGTTTGATGATGGTCTGTGCTTAAGCTAAATACAAGGTCACCATCATTTGGCATATGTGATGGAACTATGGCTCTGGCAAATCCATCGTGTGCTGAAGTTGCGACTCGTTTAGCCATTGCTTTTGTAAGGGTGGCGTCAGTGGCGACCGTTGCGATAGTTGTTTTACAGTGCGCTTGATTTGGAAGCATTTTTTTGCCAACAAACTCAAGACCTAAAGCCGATCGCGGGTCGGGTCCTAGGCCACCGAATTCATCATTGATTTCAAAAGGCGCTGCCCAAAAGTATTTTTCTCCTGGGGTTGTGACTGCTCCAATTGAATTCACAACAACTAACGCGCCAACAGAAATTCCGTTGTTTAGGATGAATGAAGCTGATCCGAGACCTCCCTTCAATGTGGCAGTTAATGCCCCTGTGCCGGCACCGACTGAACCAAGAGACAAGTTAGAAGATGCATTATCAAATGCTTGTTCCCCAAGTTCTGGATAAGGATTGGCTTTCCAGTCTTTCTGTCCGCCATTTAGGAGGTCAAAAATAATTGCTCCGGGTACAATTGGAACTATCGCGTCTCCCACTCTAAATCCACACTCTAAGGTTCTCAATCTTGAGGTAACGCCTGTACAGGCATCAAGTCCGTAGGCTGATCCACCTGACAACACAACGGCGTTAATTTTCGCGACAGATTTGTCTGGCTCCAATAAATCTATATCGCGAGTGCCGGGTGCTCCGCCCATAACAAAACAGGAGGCTGTCATCGGCTTATCACTTAGCACGACAGTGACACCACTCTTTAGCGTTATATCGTGTGAGTTACCGACAAGAATACCAGGAACATCGGTGATAAGGTTATGGCGACCAAGTTTCATAAATGGCTTGATTTTTTTGATGTTCAAAGAAGATTAGGAATAACACAGTTCGAGTATTCTAAGGGGCAACAACTTTGGTAATGTAATGATTTTCCAGTGGTTTTTTAGGCATGGGAGGTTCTTAATCCATCTCTAAGAATTAAGAAATTGCGGGGATCAAATTAGAAAACACCTAAAATTAGAATAGTTGTGGGTTGATTACAACATTCTTAATTTTGAAACATGATAGCGAGGATAAGAGATCCTAATCCAATATTTGACGTTAAGATTGCAGCGATTAAAATGCAAATTTGCATTTAAGCATTGATGACTGCCTTTTTTCAAGATCTTCTTTCTTTGCCAAATAATGTATATGCGTCTCTAGTTAGTGTCTGTAAAAAAACCCTAAATTCGATATTAAAACGCTGAAAAAGTTGACTCTTTTGTCATTTTTCTCTGGCGAAGATTGCGGGTATTTGGTACAATATCATCAATTTTAACTAGGATTTGCCCCAAATCGGCAAATCTTCGCCAGAATCTCTCGAAAGAAAGGTCACATTATGCGCACATCCTTC
>JAPORV010000155.1 GCA_026710055.1 Aestuariivita sp. | reverse complement strand
AATCAAACCGAGAACCGTGTCACGGGCGTCACGATTGCACCATAAGGCTTGTAAAGCATAACAGAGAACTTCGGTATCATCACGGGAGTTAGGGTCAAAGCTGAGTTGTTCGATGGCAGTATTGCCAAGAAGGGGTTGTATTGCGAAGGATGTGCGCATAATGTGACCTTTCTTTCGAGAGATTCTGGCGAAGATTTGCCGATTTGGGGCAAATCTTGTGTGTAATTGCTGATATTGTACCAAATACCTGCAATCTTCGCCAGAGAAAAATGACAAAAGAGTCAACTTTTTCAGCGTTTTAATATCGAATTTAGGGTTTTTTTACAGACACTAAATACCCGTAATCTTCGCCAGCGAAAAATGACAAAAGAGTCAAGTTATTCAGCGTTTTAATACTGATTTTTAGATTTTTTTACAGACACGAGTTAGCGGGAATGACTCAAACAACTTTAACAAGCCTTGAAGCCGAAATAACAATGGAATAAAAGATCATCATAGCAAGCTATTTAGAATGGAGTTCTATCTATGTCGAGTCAATTAATGACGGGCAAACGCGGCTTAATTATGGGACTTGCAAACAATAGATCTATTGCTTGGGGAATTGGTCAAGCTGTTGCAAATGCTGGAGCAAAACTCGCTTTCACCTACCAAAGTGAAGCAATAAAAAAACGTGTTAAACCACTTGCTGCTCAACTCGGAACGGACCTGATTTTACCCTGTGAGGTTGACGACGAATCATCAATTAATTTATTATTTGATGAACTTGAAGTACAATGGGGTGGATTGGATTTTTTTGTTCACGCGATTGGTTTTTCTGACAAAAACGAATTGCGTGGGAGATATGTTGATACATCACGCAACAATTTTCAGATGTCTATGGACATCTCTGTATACTCATTTACTGCTCTTATGCGGAGATGCGAAAAACTGATGTCTTCAGGCGGTTCTGCGATTACATTGACCTATTATGGTGCTGAAAAAGTAATGCCTCACTATAATGTAATGGGAGTGGCAAAAGCAGCACTTGAGGCATCAGTACGCTATTTGGCCGAAGACTTAGGTAAAAACAGCATACGGGTTAACGCAATTTCTGCAGGTCCAATCAAGACACTCGCCGCATCAGGCATTGGTGATTTCCGTTATATTATGAAGTGGAATGAGTATAATTCGCCACTTCGACGAAATGTCACAATTAATGATGTTGGCAAAGCAGCACTCTATTTGTTATCTGACATGAGTTCTGGCGTCACAGGAGAAGTCATGCATGTTGATGCTGGTTATCATTCAGTCGGAATGAAAGCTGTTGATGCCCCGGATATTACAAAGGATTAAGAATTGACTGATCGCCTTCCCCATGAGAAAGGTTTTCATGTTAGTTGGGATCAACTTCATAGAGATTCCCGTGCGTTGGCATGGCGGTTAGACGGTATGGGTCCTATATCGGGCCAATGGCGGGCAATCATGGCAATTACACGCGGAGGAATGGCCCCCGCGATGATTGTTGCGCGTGAATTGGATATACGAAAAGTTGATACGATCAGTGTAAAAAGCTACGACCATCAAACGCAACAAGAAGCCACTGTACTCAAAACACCTAACGCAACTCTATTAGGCGAAGGATCAGGCGTTATCATTATTGATGATCTCGTTGACACCGGAAAAACACTTGGATTAGTCCGTCAACTTTATCCATCAGCGCATTACGCTACCGTCTATGCAAAACCCTTGGGCGAGAAATATGTTAATACGTTCATTACGGGTGTTTCCCAAGATACATGGATCTTTTTTCCTTGGGACATGGCCTTACAGTATGTCGAACCCTATCGGGGCGACAGCTAAAATTTGTCTCTCGCCTTCAGCATCTAATTGAGTAATAAAATTTTCTTTCATGCAGAGAAATAACTCCCCAACATCCAACTTATCGCGTACTCAAGCAACCTTCTCCCCTCCGGTTATGGAAGCAAGACGCTGGCTTGAAGATATTACTTTCCCCAACAACCAACCGTTAATAAATGTCAGTCAAGCGGCACCGATTGATCCACCGCCAAGAATTCTTAGGGAGGCAATTACCGAAATAGCTCTCAATTCAAGAACAGCTCATCATTATGGTCCCGTCTTGGGCTTGCCCGAATTGCGTGAGGAGTTAGCCAACAAATGGAGCACAGATTATAACGGCGTAATTTCTTCGGAGAATGTTGCGATTACCTCCGGCTGTAATCAAGCATTCTGCGCTGCAATTACCACGTTGGCAAATAATGGTGATAACGTCATTCTACCGTCACCTTGGTATTTTAATCACATTATGTGGCTTCAAATGCAAGGAATTAAGATAATTGAACAAGAAACAAACGATAAACTTCTTCCGAATCCTGATGAAACTGAAACGTTAATTGATGATAATACCAAAGCTATTGTTATCACGACGCCCAATAACCCCGCTGGGGTCGAATATCCAAAGGATTTGATCAGTAGACTTTATGAAATTGCCAAATCGCATGAAATCGCGCTTATTATTGACGAAACATATCGTGACTTTCTGAGCCATAACGATGCGCCTCACAATTTGTTTGAAAATGCGGATTGGCCCGACACTCTGATCCACCTTTATTCATTTTCTAAAGCCTACAGATTGACTGGACATCGCATTGGAGCCATATTCTGTTCAACAAAACTCTTATCTGAAGCTGAAAAGTTCCTTGATACAATGTCTATTTGCCCTAATCAAATTGGTCAGCAAGCCGCACTTTGGGGTCTCCGACATCTTCAGCCGTGGTTGAAAAATGAATGTTCTGAAATTTTAAACCGCCGTGTTGCTATCCAAAGTGCTTTCGCCGAATTGGATGATCCTGGATGGAAACTGTTGGGTAGCGGGGCTTACTTTGCCTATGCGAGACACCCATTTAATCTCAAGTCAGACGAACTTGCCCGTCGGATCGTGCGTAAAGCTGGAATTCTCCTCCTACCCGGCACAATGTTTCGCTCCGAGAGTAACCCGCAGCGCTTCGAGGAATTGAGAATTGCCTTTGCCAATCTTGATTGTCGTGGCATATCCGAATTGTTTAAACGTCTTAATATTCTTAGAGATCATATGGGTGACCTTGTCGCTAATTGAATTCAAGTCTATTGAACGTTAAATTTAATTTTTTGGGAGAAATTATGTCCGCACGCAGCCGACTTTCAAAGACATTCGTTTGGGTTCTCTTAGGACTGTTATTCGCTGGCCTTGCTGGATTCGGTGCGACAAACCTATCTGGCACCGTTCGTACCGTAGGAAAGGCAGGCGATCAATTAATTGGTGTTGATCAATTTGCCCGTGAACTTCAAAGAGAGATGAGCGCCATCGCATCTCAAACCGGAAATGCTGTTTCAATAAGCCGAGCGCAAGAACTCGGACTTCATCGTCTTGTTCTGTCACGATTATCAACGATCGCATCAATGGACTTTGAAACGACCAAACTAGGCATTTCAATTGGCGATGAAAATTTACAAGAAGATATCACAAATATTGAAGCATTTGAGGCACTAGATGGAACATTCGACCGTGATGCGTATCGACTTTCACTACAAAGTGCTGGTTTAAATGAAGCCGATTTTGAGAACGACCTCAGAAACGAAGCCGCGCGTATTCTCGTGCGCGACGCTGTGATTGAGGGAACGGTCATGCCAGATACGATGGTTAATCTCATTATCGAATATATAGGCGCACAACGAAGTTTTACCTGGGCAAATTTGGGAGTAACGGATGTTGAATTATCACTTGAAGATCCAACAAACGATGAGTTGAGGGCATTTTATGAAAATAACCTAAATAACTATTTTCAACCTGAAACAAAAGAAATTACCTTTGCACGATTGTATCCGACAGATCTGCTCGACAATATTATCGTTGAAGAAGCTACTCTTTCAGATGCTTACAAAGCACAATCAGAAAAATTTAATCAACCTGAGCGCAGGTTGCTTGAACGGCTTGTGTTTATCGATGAAACAACTGCATCTGTTGCCAAAAAGCAGATAGACGATGGCGAAACAACTTTTGAGCAACTTGTTGAAGACCGAGGTCTAATTCTTGCTGACATTGATCTTGGTGATGTATCTGCATCAGATCTTGGCGATAGTGCAGATGCTATATTCGCCGCCCCCGTTGGCAGTATTACGGGACCGTATCCCACTGAACTGGGACCCGCTCTCTTTCGTGTTAATGGATTTCTTGAAGAACAGTCTACAAGCTTTGAAGAAGCACTTCCTGTGCTACGCGACGAACTTGCAAGAGCGAGTGCCCAGCGTCGCATAGAATCACTTAGTCAAAACTTTGAAGATCTCCTTGCCGCAGGCGCTACTCTTGAAGAACTAGTAGAAGAAACAGAAATGACGCTCGGCAAAATTAGGTGGCACCAGAATACTTTTGATGACATTGCAGCCTATGAAACATTTCGTCAAGTGGCGAGAGATGTTACAAAGGATGATTTTCCAGAGATTCAATTCTTTGATGATGGCGGCGTTTTTGCTTTACGCCTTGATGAACACTATCCTGCAAGTCCTGAACCTTTTGAAAATGTTCTCACGCAGGTTCAAAAGGATTATCAACGCAATGCGCAAGAGAATGCCTTAACAAAACAAGCAAAAATACTTGTAGACGATATCACTGTTAACACAGACTTTGCTGATATTGGCTTAGAAGGTCAAACAGAGCGTAACTTAACGCGAACAGATTTTATCGACGGCGCACCACTTGACATGATGGAACAAGTTTTTCAAATGATAGTAGGAGAGGTCCGAATTATTCCGAATGCTGGAGAAGTTGTGGTGATTAGATTAGATGACGTAAAGTCCGCAGAAACAACCGGGGAACTCGCCAATTTATACGATTCACTCCAAGCGCAATTGAATCAGGCACTTGGTCAAGAGTTACTGTCAGCTTTGGTTGAAGATATTCAGGTGCGAACAGATCCACAAATTGATGAGCGCGCCGTGAGCGCCGTGATGTCGAGTTTTCAGTAAAATGGGACTTACGCCAGGTGTTGATGAATTTGCAACCGCTTATAACGCTGGCAATAATCAAATCGTGCATACTAGACTGCCCGCTGATTTAGACACACCTGTGTCGCTGATGCTAAAGCTCACCGACGCGTCCAAGTTTAGCTTTTTACTTGAATCGGTCACAGGCGGTGAAACTCGCGGACGTTATTCCATTGTCGGAATGAAGCCTGATCTCATCTGGCGCTGCAACAACGCTGTCTCGGAAATGAATCGATCGGCACGATTTAATCCAATAGAATTTAAGAAAGAAGTCGGAAATCCGCTTGATAATTTAAGGTCTTTGATTGAAGAGAGTCAAATTGACTTACCAGATGACTTACCTCAGGCTGCGGCAGGATTGTTTGGTTATCTTGGGTATGACATGATAAGGCATGTTGAAGACTTGCCCAACATTAACCCCGACCCTATTGGATTACCAGATTCCATTTTCATCCGTCCGTCTGTAATTGTTGTCCTTGACGGCGTTAAGAGTGAAGTAAGAGTTGTCGCACCAGCCTGGGTTCGTGACGGGCAGAGTGCTCAAGCAGCCTACACACAGGCGGCTGAACGTGTAATGGATGCTGTGAATGATATTGCAGAGAGGGTTCCGCCTAAAGATATTGATTTGAGGAAGTCAATCTCTGTTTCAGAGCCCGAATCGAATTATACGCCGGAAGACTACATGGCTGCGGTCGCGAAAGCGAAAGACTACATCCAAAAAGGCGATATTTTTCAGGTGGTGCCTTCGCAAAGATGGAAACAACGGTTTGATGCACCGCCGTTTTCTCTTTATCGTTCATTGCGACGTTACAATCCATCACCATTTATGTTTTTCTTTAATTTTGGTGACTTTCAGGTTATTGGGTCCAGTCCAGAGATCCTAGTAAGAGTATTTGGTCAAGAAGTTACTATAAGACCACTTGCGGGAACAAGGCCTCGAGGTGCTTCCCCACAAGAGGACCGCGCATTGGAAACTGAGTTACTTGCTGACACAAAAGAACGAGCAGAGCATTTAATGCTTTTGGATTTAGCACGAAATGATGTCGGTCGGGTTGCTAAAGTTGGAACGGTACAGCCAACTGAAAAATTTATTGTAGAACGATACAGCCATGTTATGCATATAGTATCGAATGTTGTTGGTGAAATGAGCGAAGGAAAAAGCGCTTTAGACGCTCTTTTTGCTGGCATGCCAGCAGGAACCGTTTCGGGCACACCAAAAGTTCGCGCAATGGAAATCATTGATGAGCTTGAGCCAGAAAAACGCGGCATCTATGGTGGAGGCGTTGGTTATTTTAGCGCTGGCGGAGACATGGACATGTGTATAGCGTTACGCACTGCAATTTTAAAAGAAAATGTATTATTTGTACAGGCGGGATGCGGTGTTGTTCATGATAGTGATGAGCGTACTGAATATGAGGAGTCTCTGCAAAAAGCAAAAGCGTTATTTGCTGCCGCTCAAGGTGATCAAACACAGTTTTAACACATTTATCGACTCTATTTTTGAAAACTGCGCTAGCCCCACAAACTGCTGAATATTATAGATCTTACAGTTGAATTAATGCATCTATCTCATTTCGTATTTTCACGTTGATATTTTTTTACTGGCCCTGAGTAAAAGGATATCACGACCATTTCACTTTAAAAAAAAGTCCAGCAAGTTACCGATTGATTCCTTCGCTATTGCTATACCGTCAGACCAAAATAAAGCTAGCAATGGCGATATCCCTTTTATCTTTTTGGGTGAAAATGCAAGACCTTTCAGTTTTGGGTCGACGCCATTCTTTTCAATCGATCATATCTGATGCCATTGAGGTAGTTTCGTACGCACAATAAAACGGCAACATGCGCATAACCTCAAAAAACGACTGAATGGCTTTAATCGACCAATCTACACACCGACAATAAAACCAACCTTAAATATTAATCGATGGATTTTGCTTGATTCTGACAAAAATCAAGTGAAATGATCAGAACAACCGAATACTGAAAGATATAGGAGATTATTGTTCAACTACGAACGTAGTTTCAAAACCAAAGCGATATTAAATTATTGACATATTTTGTTTTGACTACATTTGTCAGCGCAGTACCAAAACCACTCTATAAACTCAATTGGAACAAATTAATTACCACCGAAACTCCACAAGTCAACAGATGTTTTCTAAAAATCAGTCATTCCCGCTAACTCGGGTGAATAATAACGAGTGTCATTCGAACTCTAAGTCTTTGAGAAAACTAGAAAAAATGTTCCGAAAATAACATTAAAGTCTCAATTTTGGTACAAAAATTTTACGGAAAATAATTTTAAATTGCGTAACTATATGAAAATAAAAGAAGAAATATTCTAGTGAGAATTGTTGTCTAAAAATAACATCAATAAAAGCTATGTAGATACGGACCATAATATGTAATAAATTAATCTTTAATACCGTTAAGCGTCGGAACAGAAAGAAGTGGATGAAGTGACTTTAGATCCTCTTATAGTCTTTACACCATCAGGCAAAAGAGGCCGTTTTCCTATTGGAACAACGGTTTTGAATGCCGCTCGGCAACTTGGTGTCGATCTTGATTCTGTGTGTGGCGGGCGCGGCATATGTTCAAAATGTCAAATTCAACCCGCTTATGGTGAGTTTCCTAAGCATGGCATAGCCGTAACGCCTTCGGCCTTATCAAATTGGAACGAAACTGAAGAACGTTACAAACGCAAACGTGGGTTGAAAGAGGAACGAAGATTAGGTTGTCAGGCGATAATTCAAGGCAATGTTGTGATTGATGTGCCCCCAGAGAGTCAAGTGCACCAACAAGTTATACGCAAAGCAGCTTCAACTCATCAAATCACCATGAACCCTGCCACGAAACTCTATTTTGTTAATGTGGCACCGCCTGATATGAAATCACCTGTAGGTGACTATGAGCGCTTGAAGCAATCCTTACATGAACAGTGGAAGTTAGATAAAATTAGTACCCACTTATCACTGGTTTCAAAAATTCAGACGGTATTACGCAAAGGCAACTGGCAAGTTACAGTAGCGATTTTTTCAGATCATCAAAACACCGAACCGCAAATTATTGATATTTGGCCGGGTTTACATGAAGCAGGTTTATTTGGATTGGCGGTGGACCTTGGCTCAACAACAATTGCTGCTCATCTTACTAACTTAAACTCCGGTGAAGTTGTGGCATCAGCGGGACGAATGAATCCACAAATTCGCTTTGGAGAAGATCTCATGAGTCGGGTTTCTTACGCGATGATGAATCCCAACGGCTACAAAGAAATGACAAATGTTGTTCGTCAAGCACTATGTGAACTGACTGAAGAGATGACTGAAAAATCTGAAATTGATGCAACACTCATTGTTGAGGCCGTCATCGTTGGTAATCCGGTAATGCATCATCTTTTCTTAGGAATAGATCCGATTGAATTGGGGCAGGCACCGTTTGCTCTTGCCACCTCCAACTCAATGACAATTTCTGCCCTAGACTTATCATTAGATGGCATGAATTCGCTCGGGCAGGTGTATATTTTACCCTGTATTGCTGGTCATGTTGGTGCAGATGCTGCCGCAGTAGCATTATCTGAAAAGCCTGAAAGATCAGATAAGCTCACATTAATTGTAGATGTTGGAACAAATGCCGAAATTCTTCTTGGAAATAATAAAAGACTGACGGCCTGCTCGTCACCGACAGGTCCGGCATTCGAAGGCGCACAGATTAGTGCTGGACAAAGAGCAGCACCCGGTGCCATAGAAAGAGTGGAAATATCACCAGAGACAAAGGAACCAAGATTCAAGGTTATTGGCTCAAATCTATGGTCAGATAATGATGGGTTTCATGATGCGCTCGAGGAGATTGGTATTTCTGGAATTTGTGGTTCTGGAATCATTGAAGCTGTTGCAGAAATGCGACTTGCTGGGATCATTGATAAAAGCGGACTTATTGGATCAGCGGAACAAATTGGTAACAACCGCTCCATTCAAGATGGACGCACTCATTCTTACTTAATTTACGAAAGTAACACAAACGATGGATTCAAAATCGCGATTACTCAATCTGACGTTCGCGCAATCCAACTAGCTAAATCGGCACTTTATGCTGGCATAAAATTACTAATGGATGAGATCGGTGCAGAGCAGGTTGATCACGTTATTTTGACAGGAGCATTTGGAGCGCATATTTCAACAAAGCACGCGATGGTACTTGGGATGATCCCTGACGCAGATCTTAAAAATGTTACCTCCTCCGGTAATGCAGCTGGCACCGGAAGTCTTATTGCGCTGTGCGACATATCAGCACGGGCGCAGATTGAGACATTAGTACGTCAAATTGTGAAAATTGAAACTGCCATTGAGCCTAAATTTCAAGAATATTTTATTGCTGCAAATGCGATTCCACATCAAACGGATTTATTTCCTAATCTTACAAAAGTCATTTCAATACCGAATCGCAGTTTTAATGTTGGAAAGCATGGCAACAATAAAAACAGACGTCGCCGTAAGTCACGATCAAATTGATCAAACCTTGCGAAGCAAATAAAATCACTACGCGTTAATCATCTCTGAAGATCATATACTACATCAACAAGAAATCTGAGGCTAAAGTCGTGGGCGACCTCGTTTCAATCGATCTATTTAGCCGCCATTTGGTTCCGACATCTGTGAGCACACAAACAGTTCGACGTTTTTCACTTTCATATTGTGTTTACTCCCCTGGAAAACATAGGCAAACAGGTGTGCAGCAATTATTTTACACAAAGAAAATTGAGCAAAAGTTTTTAATAGTAGTTCAATTTTATGATTTTCCCGCGTTTGATCGCCAACTTCTTATTAATGACCCTCAAACAAACGCCTGCAAGCCAGTCTGCGCTCGACCAAGAATTAGGGCGTGAATATCATGTGTGCCTTCATAAGTATTGACAGTTTCAAGGTTAATCATGTGCCGAATAACTTGATACTCAAGGCTAATACCATTTCCCCCATGCATATCGCGTGAAGTTCGTGCGACATCTAGCGCTTTGCCACAATTATTTCGTTTAACTAACGAAATCATTTCCGGTGTAGCTTTTTCGGTATCAATCAAACGGCCAACTTGCAAAGACGCCTGAATTCCAAGTGCAATATCAGTTTGCATATCAGCTAATTTTTTCTGATAAAGCTGAGTTTGAGCGATTGGGCGGTTGAATTGTTTTCGTTCTAATCCATAATCGCGTGCAGCCTGCCAGCAAAACTCTGCTGCACCCATAACCCCCCAGGAAATACCATACCGCGCTCGATTAAGACAACCAAATGGTCCTTTCAATCCTTGTACATTGGGTAACAAAGCGTCTTCATCAACCTGTACACGATCCAGAAAAATCTCGCCGGTAACCGACGTGCGTAGACTCATCTTTTTCTTGATTTTTGGCGCGGATAACCCATGCATTCCTTTTTCCAAAATAAAACCACGAATACGTCCGTCATGCGCTTCAGACTTAGCCCATATAACAAAAATATCAGCTATCGGGGAATTCGATATCCAAGTTTTTGTTCCGGTAAGTTCATAACCTAACTTGGTTTTTCTCGCCCATGTTTTCATTGAACCAGGGTCACTACCCGCTTCAGGTTCAGTTAATCCAAAGCAGCCAATTTTTTCGCCGCTTACAAGTTCCGGAATATACTTTTCTCGCTGACTTTCTGAACCATAAGCATAAATCGGATACATGACCAACGAACTTTGCACTGACATCAGCGAACGAAATCCGCTATCAACTCGTTCAATTTCGCGCGTGACCAATCCGTAACACACATAATTAGAGCCAAGCCCTCCATATTTTTCTGGAATAGTAATTCCCAAAAGGCCGATCTTCCCCATTTTCTGGAAAAGGGTAGCGTCGGTTTCTTCACGTTCAAACGATTGTGTTACAATCGGCTGCAATTCGCTTTGAGCAAAACTATATGCACTCTCTGTTATCATTCGCTCGTCCTCAGAGAGCTGCTCTGATAATCGTAAAGGATCTTTCCAATCAAAAGTGCTCATGTCTGACAAATCCGTAACTACTTGCCCCTTTGTTAGACTTTATATTTTACAAAAGTTCAACTCTCCAGATCAATAGACGTAAGCAGAGTCAAGGGAACCGCCCAAGAAATTAAATTCTTGTGAATTTATGTATATAATTCCAAAAAAATCAAGCTAATTTTATGGGACGAGTAGTTATAAAAAACAGGTTTTTTTAAAATTTTATTAAAGATGGACCAGCGTTACCGCTTGGGAAATTTTCTTGCCTGCTCCAATCGAACAATGTGTTGTGGTGAGTGCACGACCAACTCTTTGAGCGCTTTCTTCGAAAGTAGACTAATCACGACATTTCCATACGATATGAAGCGTGGCGATGACCCGAGTAAGTTTATATTTGCAGAAATATTGAATAATATACAAGTGCTTACAATACAAATATTAAGGTGAACAGAAAGGTGATTTAAAATTCTGATAAAATATAGTAAAAACAATACTTTAAAGAAAATTTGGTGCGGGTGAAGGGACTTGAACCCCCACGCCTTACGGCGCCAGAACCTAAATCTGGTGCGTCTACCTATTCCGCCACACCCGCACAAGAGTATTTAATAATTTTACTTTCAGATTTTATCTCAATTTTAAACAAAAAATTCTACTATGCGGTAACGCTTCAAAGAAAACTAAGTGTATTTCATTTTATATTGAATTTGTCAAATATTGAAAAGTGCAACATAATTACTTTCTTTAGTTCGCTCACAAAACAACATCCATTTTATAATCAAGGTAAAGTATTTGTGTAGTGATCTAAAGTCGACAAAATCTTCGGAATTTGTTCCGGTATGTCTTCCGCAATTAATCCTGGTCCGAACAAACAGGCACACTCAACATGAAGCCAAGCACTTATTCTTGCCGCATCCATTGGGGTGAACCCTCGTGCAAGTAGACCAACAATAAACCCTGATAATACATCACCAGACCCAGCGGTTGCAAGCCAATGTGCAGCCGGATCATAACTTGCTGAATTTATAACTGTACGACCGTCAGAATGGCCAATCACTGTATCAGCTCCCTTCAGCAAAATAGTGCAATTTGCACGCGCTGCCGCTTCAATTACCGCATCACGTTTCGAAAAAACGGGCCCCTGCTCAATAGCCAGAATTAATTTGTTCGCAATATCAGGAAAGAGACGCTTAAACTCACCTTCATGTGGCGTTAAAATACACCGATCATGGAGCATATCAAAAAGCTCACTCGGATTCTTGGAAAATGCCGTTAACGCATCAGCATCCAATACAACAGCCCGATGAGATTTAAGAGCTACTGGAACCCAATTTTGTGCTTTTTGAATTCCAAGTCCCGGACCAAGGCAAATCGCATTCATGCGTTGGTCTTCAAGAAGAGTTTCGAAATCATCATCATTATTTGCAACTTTTGTCATTATCGCATTCAAATGCAATGCATGTGCGAACAAAGTAGCGTTATCACAAACCACCGAAACCAACCCGGCACCAACGCGTAAAGCACCACGAGCCGCGAGCCGCACCGCACCGCTTGATTTCAATGGCCCGGCCACAACAATAGCATGTCCATGTTGATATTTATGCCTTACATTACAGGGATTGAACTTGTCGAGAACTTCTGAAACGCCGTGTTCTTGCGAATAATATGACTGAAACCATTTCGAATTTCCCGCAATCGAAAAGGTCGTG
This sequence comes from Aestuariivita sp., assembly GCA_026710055.1. Lineage (GTDB taxonomy): Bacteria > Pseudomonadota > Alphaproteobacteria > Rhodobacterales > Rhodobacteraceae > JAPORY01. The sequence goes on along the minus strand of JAPORV010000155.1, from coordinate 4,639 downwards.
TTTGCTTGTTGTAAGACTCCTTTCTTGTCAGAAGAAATGCCAATATCAACAACCTTGAGCCTTTTTGACATTCTTGGGCCATCCGCTAAAACATGACCCACTTTAGGTCTGTGAAACGTCACAGTTAAATCAGCAGGTCCAATAGCGTTGATGTTGCCATGTTTGTCAGATAATATTCTACCACTGTCTGCACACAAACCTGAGGCAATATCAACACTTACCAAACGAAAGTTACGAGTACGGCCACTACTGCTTTTTGGCATTTCCAAAGGTAATTCTACAGCGCGTGTTAACCCCGTTCCAAATAAGGCATCAACCACAATGTCATAATTTCTAAACTGCGACCATTTCAGAGTTTTTCGGAACGAAAGACTTTTTACGGAGCCCATTTGCAACCAACGTTTGTAAGTAACTTTGGCGTCTTTTGGAAGTTTCGTTATACTCCCATAAAAAAATACCTGAACTGCCCATCCTTTCTCCTTGAGCAAACGTGAAATTACAAAACCATCACCTCCATTGTTACCGGGACCACATAATATGATCGCATTTGCGAACTTCTTCTTTAATTCCGGCCATTCATCAAAAATCACATTAACAACTGCCAAACCCGCATTTTCCATCAATTGCAAGCCGGTAATCTGGCCATTTTGAATGGCTTGATTTTCGATAAATTTCATTTGATTCGTGGTAAGTAATTCAGACATTGAATTTTTTTTGACTATTTTCGAACTTTAGGCCGATATTTTGCCTAAAAAATAAGCAAAAATGTGGAATAGAGCAAAAAGTATGACCTAATCTTTTCTTGATTTTATATTTTATGGAAAGTTTAAGCAATAATACACATATAAAATTAGTTGAAATTGCTGGAGATTGTCGTCATGAAAAAAATCGAAGCCATTATTAAGCCATTTAAGCTGGAAGATGTAAAAGAAGCGTTGCAAGAAATTGGGGCGCAAGGCCTAAGTGTCATTGAAGTAAAAGGATTTGGACGGCAAAAAGGTCATACTGAACTCTATCGTGGTGCAGAGTATGTCGTCGACTTTCTACCCAAGGTCAAAATCGAAGTCGTACTTGAGGACGAGATGATTGACAATGCAATTGAAGCCATTATTGACGCTGCAAAAACTGAGAAGATTGGCGACGGAAAGATATTTGTTACCCCAGTTGAGCAAGCCATCCGAATACGTACCGGCGAAGTCGGGACGGAGGCGCTCTAAACCATTTTTCGAAACAGATAGGAAGGCTTGGAATGAGTCAAGATAAAGTTCTTAAAACAATTAAAGACAACGATATAAGTTACGTAGATATCCGCTTTACTGATCCCCGTGGTAAATTGCAGCACGTAACAGTGTTGGCAGATCAAGTTGATGAAGACTTCTTGGAAGAAGGTTTTATGTTTGATGGATCGTCTATCGCAGGTTGGAAATCAATTGACCAATCAGACATGAAACTAATGCCGGATACTGAGAGTGCATATACTGACCCCTTCTTTGCTGAGAAAACTCTTTGTCTTCATTGTTCGGTGTTAGAACCGGACACTGGAGAACATTATGAACGTGATCCGCGCGGCACAGCTGAAAAGGCAGAAGCATACCTAAAATCTACCGGTATCGGTGACGTTGCCTACTTTGGACCTGAAGCTGAGTTCTTTCTTTTTGATAATGTACGCTACGCAAACACAATAAATAAAGTCTCATTTGAAGTGGATGCGCTGGACGCCTCATGGAATACTGATACAGATTATGAAATGGGGAATATGGGGCATCGGCCTGGGGTTAAAGGAGGTTATTTCCCTGTACCTCCAATTGATGATGGCCAAGACATACGTTCTGAGATGTTATCAACGATGAAGTCAATCGGAATGAAGGTCGATAAGCATCACCACGAAGTCGCATCATGCCAACATGAATTGGGGCTTATCTTTTCCTCATTGACGAAACAGGCTGATGAACTTCAAAAATATAAGTATATCATTCATAATGTCGCTCAAGCCTACGGTAAAACAGCTACATTTATGCCAAAACCAATTTACGGTGATAACGGTACAGGCATGCATTGCAATATATCTATCTGGAAAGATGGTAAGCCATTATTTGCCGGTGATAAATATGCTGATTTAAGCCAAGATGCTTTATATTTTATCGGCGGTATCTTGAAGCATGCCAAAGCATTAAATGCCTTCACGAACCCAGCCACTAACTCATACAAGCGCTTAATTCCAGGCTTTGAGGCACCTGTATTACGCGCTTATTCCGCCCGAAATAGATCAGGTTGTGTACGCATTCCATGGACAGAATCTCCAAAGGCAAAGCGTGTAGAGGCGCGCTTTCCAGACCCATCGGCAAATCCATACTTTTGCTTTGCATCTCTCTTGATGGCAGGTTTGGATGGCATTTCAAGTAAAATTGATCCAGGGGAGGCTATGGACAAAGACCTCTATGATCTACCGGCTGAAGAACTAGAAGGCATTCCGACTGTTTGCGGGTCTTTGCGTGAAGCCCTTGAAGAACTTCAAGCAGACACGGACTTTTTGGTAATGGGTGATGTATTCACCAGAGATCAAATTCAGGGTTATATTGATCTTAAACAAGAAGAAATTGAGCTCTTTGAACACACGCCTCATCCTGTAGAATTTCAAATGTACTTTAGTTGCTAAACCAATTAAAAAAGGCGCTCAAATTGAGCGCCTTTTCTTCCCTACGAAAAAATATCGTCAAAGTATTTTTCTTTATTTTGGGAAATATACTGCTGATGGTTTGGTACGTAACTGACTTTATTTATATGAATGCTTATGCCTTAACGAAGAGAGTTTTGCCGACGAGTGACTAGCGCTTAAACATCCCTTTTACTTCTCCGCTTTGCATTTCATGACTGTTTAGCAAAAAAAACTAAGCTATTGAGTAGCATTTGATTCCCATTAAGCTCGTGCAGAACCAACTAATTTCCATACTGTTGGAAGTAGGATCGCAGCAAGCGCTAATTTCAAAAAATCACCAATTAAAAATGGTGTTAAACCCCATGCCAGAATTGGTTTATCCCATCCATATAACGCACCTAACCAGTACAGACCCGGAATATAAATAAGTATATTGCCAATTAACATCGCGCCTGCCATGGTCAAAAATGAACGATCCCACCCCCTTCGCGCGAAAAAGCCAAGTGCGATAGTTGCCAAAACATAACCAATAAGATACCCCCCTGTACTACCTGACATGTAAGCGAGTCCATTTAATTCTGCTGACGAATTAACAAAAACATCAAAACCCAACGCGCCAACAATCATATATCCTAATATCGTCGAAAACCCCATTAAAGGCCCGTAGGTTGCCCCAATAGTCAGTACAACAAGTGTTCCCATCGTGATCGGTACCGGAATCATCGGAACTTTGAGTTTCGCTGCGATAGCTAACGCCAATATTCCACCAATTATCAATAATGCTTGTTTTACGCGCAAGCCAAGACCTTCGTTAGGTCCTATAGCTTCATAAAATACTGGACTATCTGTATTTGCCATGATTTCTTCTTCCAATTATCATTTGAAATTTAAAAACAATATCGCAATTTTGAAAATATGTTGCAAGTTAGAATTTAAATTTTAATGACAGCTTACGGAAAGAAGTAGCCTTTTCTATCGTGCATAAATTGATATAAGATTGTAAGCTTTGCATGGACCGCGAACAGACCAAGACACCCGCCAGTTCGGCCAATGACGAAAATCATAATCCCCTTTATACTCATCAGGAGGGCAAGAAAAAAATGCCGCACCGCCCATCGGCGGTATATGATGAAAATACCTACCGTCGCAGAACGAAACCTTAAGTTCTTCATCCCAATGATACTTTTGGCTCGCATTAAATGGGCCTTGATGTTGAAAGGTAAACAAACCGTTCTCAAAATACTCAACCAGCCCACGCTCCAATAAATCAAAACTGGCAACACCTTGGAAAGAACCAACCACTCGTTTTGACTCGATTATTTGACGGTTTAGTTGCCATTCCCCCAAAAAATCTTTCAGTTGCCGTATATCAAAATTTTTTGAACATTGCAGCATTATTGGTCTTTCAAAATTTGTAACTTCCTTTGTTCAAGCAACAAATAATCAATATACGCTAATAATGAAGAAAATCAGGTATTATATCGGATGATAGCGTAACTACGTACTACACATACGGGCTGTTAATTCAAATTTTTAATCCGTAGATATGGGCCTTCTATATATAGTAGTATGTAGTATGTAGAGTTAAGTATATAAGCCCCATAAATTAAGGGCTAAATCGAACGTTTCAGTTTAGTCATTGAAATTACCAACGTCGAGCTCACTCTCTCTGATATCTTGATCGAAACTCCTCCAGTCATCAAAATTAATGAAAGATCAAACATCGGATGCCACGTTGTTCATAATGGAGATGCTCGAACAGAGGATCACTGCTTCAGAGTTCAACAATGAAACGATTCATCTCACTTCAAAAGCCTTGCCGTAGTCATGAAAGCAATCAAAATAATAAAGATATACCTGCTGTAATCTCTCCTTTGCAGGTTGCGTAATAACTGCTTTCACGCGAGGTCTGACTTGCGTCTTTTTAAATAGTGTCTGTTAAAAAACCCCCAAATTCACTAGTAAAATATTGAAAACATGTAC
>JAPORV010000312.1 GCA_026710055.1 Aestuariivita sp. | reverse complement strand
GGTATCATCGCGGGAGTTAGGGTCGAAGGTGAGCTGACGGGTGGCGGTATTGCCCAGCAATTCCCGCTAGAATATTTTTTCTTTCATTCTCATATAGTTATGCAATTTAAAAAAATTATTTTTCGTAAAATTTCTGTACCAAAATTGAGACTTTAATGTTATGTTCGGAACATTTTTTCTAGTTTTCTCAAAGACTTAGAGTCCGAATTACACTCGTTACTATTCACCCGAGGTTAGCGGGAATCACTAGGCATTGCCAAGAAGGGGTTGTATTGTGAAGGATGTGCGCATAATGTGGGCTTTCCATGGTTGGACTCTGGCGAAGATTTGTCGATTTAGGGCAAATCCTAGTGATTATTGCTGATATTGTCCCACATATCGGTCATTTTCGCGAGAGAAAAATGACAAAAGAGTCAAATTTTTCAGTGTTTTAATACTGATTTTTAGGTTTTTTATCGACACTATATAAAGAAATGCGACATGTTCCTTCTGCTTTTCAACAAAAGGCTCCAAGGCGCGAAAACCTGCTTAAATGCATAATTTTGCAAGTACCTCCATCAATGAAAATTTTTCATACTATATCGAACGCATCACAAAAACATATCTTGATCACTTTAGCAGCAACCGAGAAGTTAATCACTTACATGACTAACATGATTTTTTTGGGGATTATATACTTAAATCTACAAACACTATATGTAGTATTTTATATTTAGAAATTTAACTATCACTTTCTATATGTAGTAGAATATATATTTAAGTATATAAGCCCCATTTTTTTTCGGTACCGAATTAAAAAGCAATGAGGTTTTCTTCGATTATCTTTCGTTCAATTCTCACACCGAATAAGCCACATTAAAATAATTTTCGCTCGTTTAAAGCACGTAGTTAGCGCGCCTCACTCAAGATAATCGTTACTTTTCTCACTTATGAACACTAATTTAGCAAAAAGCATAATGACCCGCCTTTGCTGAATGACTTCTTTTTTATCTTGGTTAGAAAAAGAAAAGAACCGATTAATCATTAAAACCACTCAATTGAGCGGCACTAATAGTTCATCTTGTTTGTTGTTCTATAATGAAATTTTGTTGCGACCAAACTGAGAACTCATTTCGTGAATAAAACAATCTCTATCATCTTCTTTTTTTGATTCTCCCAAAAACAGATTCGGAAAAAAAATTATATGTCAAGCGAATTGTTTTGTTGCATTATCAATATTTATTTTGCTAATAATGTTGCAAGTAATTCACTCGCTTTGGGGGGACAGGATACTTTCAATTGTTTTTTGTTTAACATTTTGAATACCGGAATTTGAGATAGAAAAAAAATCAGCACTCAACTTCCTGCCAGCCTTGATTATTAATCGGGAAACGGCCCTGTCAAAAAATATAAAGAGTGACACTAATACGTCTGCAAAAATGTAGGGCGTATGAGGTGTCGTATTGTCTTTCCCCATTAGGGCAGAAGCCGTTTAGTATTGGTGACCCCAATTAGCTTGCCGTGATTTATGTGATGACCTGAGACCGGTCAATTTAAATTTTAACGGCTAATGGCCAATTGCATAGGGAGTTACAAAAGCGCAAATGACACAAGACAAATGGTGCCAGCTTAAACAACAACTCCTTACATCTGTTGGTCACAATCATTACGCATCTTGGATTGAGCCATTGGTGCTATCTTCAATTGACAGCGGTGAAGCTGTCTTCAAAGTACCAACAGCTTTCCTCGGAAGTTATGTTAATCAAAACTTCTCAGATCAAATTATCCGCCATTTCAACGAAGCCGGTGAACGAGTGCGAAGTCTCAGATTTGAAACAGTCGAAAACCGCCGATTCCAAAAAACAAAAAAAAATGCCCCGCAAAAAATTGGTGAACCAAATAACAAGACGCACGATGCTAATACACCGACTTCACAAAATGACATATTAAAAGCAGCGCCCCTCGATTCTCGCTTTACATTTGAAACATTTGTGGTTGGCAAACCGAATGAACTCGCACACGCTGCCGCACGCCACGTTGCAGAAGGCGGACCTTTATCTTTTAATCCACTTTTTCTCTATGGGGGAGTTGGTTTAGGAAAAACACACTTGATGCATGCAATTGCTTGGGAATTGCAAGATCAAAAACCTAAATTAAATGTACTTTATCTTTCTGCTGAACAATTCATGTATCGCTTTGTTCAAGCGTTACGTGAAAGAAAAATAATGGACTTCAAACATATTTTTCGTTCAGTTGACGTATTAATGGTTGACGATGTGCAATTTATTGCCGGCAAGGAATCGACCCAAGAAGAATTCTTCCACACCTTCAATGTATTAATCGACCAAAATAAGCAAATCATCATTTCCGCAGACCGTGCTCCCGGCGAGATCAAGGAACTTGAAAACCGCATTAAATCGCGCTTACAATGCGGGCTCGTTGTAGACTTACATCCAACGGATTACGAACTTCGCTTGGGAATACTACAAACTAAGGTCGCACAGCACTTGGCCAATTCATTTTCAAAGCAAGAAATTGCAGACGGCGTATTGGAATTTCTTGCACATAGAATTTCAACAAATGTGAGGGTTCTAGAAGGTGCACTCACTCGATTGTTTGCTTTTTCGCTTTTGGTTGGTCGGCCAATTGATATGGACTTAACTCAAGACTGCCTTGCAGATGTATTACGAGCATCTTCTCGTAAAATTACAGTGGATGAAATCCAGCGCCAAGTTGCAGACTATTATAACATTAAATTAAGCGACATTATCGGGCCAAAACGAACGCGTGCTTTCGCGCGCCCACGTCAAATCGCTATGTATTTGTCAAAACAACTTACCGCTCGTTCCATGCCTGAAATTGGAAGAAGATTCGGAGGCCGTGATCATACAACAGTCATGCATGGAGTGCGACGCATTGAGGAACTAAAAACCACTAATGGTCAAGTAGCGGATGATATTGAAATGATCAGACGCGTCCTTGAAGCTTAAATTCAAAATCCAATCAATCTTCCAATGCAAACTTTTAATCAGTGTGCCTTGAAGATACTTAAATTTCTATCTTCTGTCACTAAAAACCAAAGTTAATCTGCATAACTAATCGCTGATAAACCTTTCAAAATATCCAATGCATAGGCCAACTGATAGTCTTCATTTCGCAATTCAGCAGATGCTTCTGCTTTAGCTCGATCTTCTTCAATTTGCCGCCTTTCATCTTCGCTCAAACTATCATTATCGAGACGACCGCGCAAACTATCTTCTGAACGCGTGCGAACATTGGAGGCTTCTTCCTCATCATCATTCGGACGCGTTCTCGGTTGCTCAACAATAATATCTGGAGAAACACCTAGTGACTGAATAGATCTACCCGATGGCGTATAATAGCGTGCCGTCGTCAATCGCATAGCACCTTGGGCTTGTAACGGAATAACAGTTTGCACAGATCCCTTACCGAAGCTATTTGTCCCAACAACAATAGCACGCCGATGATCTTGTAATGCGCCAGCGACAATTTCAGACGCACTAGCAGAACCGCCATTAATCAATACAACCATCGGTTTCCCCTCGGCCAAATCGCCTGCCGTTGCATTGAATCGTTCGCCCTGCCCCACATTCCGGCCGCGTGTTGATACAATCTCTCCTTTTTCAAGAAAAGCATCAGAAACCCGCACGGCCCCAGTCAATAACCCACCAGGATTGTTTCGCAAATCCAAAACAATACCATTAATAGCGTCAATTCCCCCGGCTTCTTCAATTCGTTCTTTCAAACCCGTCTCCAAATTGGGCATTGTCTGATCATTAAATGTTGTCACCCGCAAAACCACAGTGTCACCTTCAAGACGTGATCTCACAGCTGTTAGTTTAATTGTTGCGCGAATTATTGAGACATCAAATGGTTCAGGTTCATCTTCTCTCACAACTGTAATGACAATCTCAGAACCTACAGGCCCTCGCATTCTCTTAACGGCTTCATCTAAGGTTAATCCTAAGACACTTTCACCATCAACATGCGTAATAAAATCACCCGCCACCATCCCAGCTTCTGCCGCGGGGGTATCATCAATTGGCGATACGACTTTAACAAACCCTTCCTCTTGAGTGACTTCAATACCCAATCCCCCAAATTCACCGCGTGTTTGAACACGCATCTGTTCTGCATCGTCTGGCGGCAAATATGCCGAATGAGGATCAAGCGACGTCAACATACCATTAATAGCGGCTTCAATTAACGCTTCTTCATCAACCTCCTCGACATATTGTGACTGTATCCGAACAAAAATGTCTCCAAATAAATCCAACTGTTCATAAACCGATTGCTTTCCATCACTTTCGTTTGCTAGGAGTGGTTTAATAATTTGCGTTGCTACAAGTGCACCAAACAATATCCCAACCGCTGTCGCCAAGACTAATTTTTTCATAAGTAGATTTTCTTCCCTATCGGTGCGCAATTATATGCTTAAATAAACTATATTGTAGCTCATTCAAAATAAACAGGGCATTTCTGACAAGCTGTTGATAAATTAGTGATAATTTCGGTCATTTTCAATGTCGAGTCAAAATTCACTAAAAAGGTTTAATTTTGATTAAATTTATTTTGTTTAACTACTGTCAACACCAACTATTCTCCCAACACTTAATAAAACTCAATCTTTCGTTTAAGACCAATTCAAAAGGCTGTTACCAGTCATTTCAAGAGGTGCGGTCAAACCGAGTAATTCAAGAATAGTCGGCGCAATATCGGATAATTGACCATCCCTAAGACGTACATTAGATGCACATCCAACTAAAAAAACAGGAACTAAATTTAAAGTATGGGCAGTATGCGGGCCACCGGTTTGTCCGTTAACCATCATTTCACAATTTCCATGATCAGCCGTTACAATCATTATACCCCCAACAGAGGTTACTGCTTTAATAGCCTCACCAAGACTTCTGTCGACCTCCTCACAAGCAGAAATTGCTGCTTGTAAATCACCTGTATGTCCAACCATGTCAGGATTAGCAAAATTTACAACGATGAAATCATAATTCTGTTGAATCGCAAATACTAATCTCTTTGTCACTTCGGGCGCAGACATTTCTGGAGTAAGATCATAGGTTGCGACATTTGGAGATTTAACCATAAAGCGATCTTCATTTAATTCAGGACATTCCTTTCCTCCATTAAAAAAAAACGTCACATGCGGATATTTTTCCGTTTCTGCAAGCCGAAATTGTCGAAGCTCATGTTTTCCTATCCAAGAACCAAGATAATTGACAGCTTCATCAGCTTTAAATACGGTACGTATATAGTTGCTATGTTGATTAGAATAATCAACCATGCCTAAACATGACGCTAATTTTGGGCGTGATACGACACCAAAATGAGAAAATTCTGGATCAGCAATCGCACTCATTAGTTGTCGAACACGATCCGCACGAAAATTAAGGCAAAAAACGCCATCGCCATCACATATGCCAGAATAACCATTAAGAACTGTCGCTTCAATAAACTCATCTGTTTCTTGTCGCTCATACGCCAACTCAACTGCAGAAGAAACATCAGCAGCAGAACGACCGACTCCTCTAACAATTGCATTGTATGCCTTTCGTACACGGTCCCAGCGATTATCACGATCCATTGCAAAATAACGTCCAGTCAATGTTGCAATCTGGATATTATTTGGAAGTTCGGCTTCAAGTTGCCGAACAAATGTCAATGCTGATTTTGGTGCAACATCACGCCCGTCGGAAATTGCATGAAGTAACACTGAAACACCCGCAGTAGAAATTTCTTTAACAGCAGCTACCATATGCCTTAGATGTCCATGGACGCCCCCATCAGAAATGATACCAATAAGATGAGCTATACCGTTTGTCTTTCTCAAAGTATGAATAAACTCCCTCAATTCAGCAATACGTCCGAAATAACCCTCTTTGATGGCAAGATTAATACGAACAAAGTTGGTTTTTTCTACCCTTCCTGCACCGATTGTTGAATGCCCAACTTCGGAATTGCCCATTTGGTCATCTGGAAGACCAACTGCAGAACCATGAGTCTTAATTCTTCCGAACGGAACAGTTTTTTTTAGCGTATCAAAATTCGGTGTTTGAGCAAGTAATGGAGCATTAGCGATGGAATTATCTGATAGCCCCCATCCGTCTAAAATACATAAAACAACTGGTCTTTGAGAATTCATTTTTTGCTCCAAACAACTATTATGTGCCATACGTCATATTTCGCAACCACTCCCAGCCCTAAAGGAAGAAGCTTTTTGTTAATTCGACTACAGCGGGTAGTTTGTCGGACTGACATTATTAATTGTACAAAGCCTCTCTCATCAATTTAGTACAAAAAACCTCAAATTACTTTTCACATGATTGCAAATTTCTGTAGAGCCTCTTAAAAGATTAATTACAAGCTCAAAAATCTAATTTTGATCACTCATATACAGATAATTTGAATAATCCGAATCTTCAATTTATGAAAGTTAACCCTTACAGAGTGTCGAAAGGAACAATCTGAATGGTTACTAATATCCCAGAAACCAAATTCGTTACTACGCATCGAATATCTTGCGACGGTGGCGAAGGTGCTCTCGGGCACCCACGAATATGGCTAAGGATACCCGAACACCAAGGTTGGATTGAATGCCCTTATTGCGATTGTCGATTTATTCTGACCGCGACAGAGAATGTTCAAATAACAATGAGGAAAAAGTCAACTGAGGAGTCAAGAAAATCAACGACAGAAAAATGAAAAATTCTTTTAGTAGTGGAAGTCATCTACACTTAATTGACGGATCTCACTATATATTTCGTGCCTACCACGCCCTACCACCATTAACCCGAAAATCTGACGGCCTTCCAGTCGGAGCAGTATCGGGCTTTTGTAATATGTTATTCCGGTACGTCACCGAGAGCCATGGCCCTCATGCCCCGACTCATGTTGCCGTTATTTTCGACAAAGGATCTCATACGTTTCGTAACGAGATTTATAATCAATATAAGGCTAATCGGGACGAAATGCCTGAAGATTTAAGGCCGCAAATTCCACTCACCCGCGATGCTACAAGAGCGTTTTCGATTGCATGTAAAGAGGTCGAAGGCTTTGAGGCTGATGACATCATAGCAACACTTGCGTGCAAGGCACGTGATGCAGGCGGTCGAGTCACAATTATTGGCTCTGACAAGGATCTCATGCAATTGGTGGGTGACGGCATTGAAATGTTTGACGCAATGAAAAATGTTCGAATTGACCACGATGGTGTGTTGAAGAAGTTTGGTGTTAATCCAAAAAAAGTCGTGGATGTTCAGGCTTTAGCCGGAGACAGTATTGATAATGTTCCTGGAGCACCTGGAATTGGAATTAAAACCGCAGCATTGTTGATCAATGAATTTGGAAACATCGAGTCGCTTCTTGATCGAGCTAATGAAATCAAACAGCCAAAGCGTCGTCAAACTCTCCTTGAAAATCGGGCACAGATTGAGTTGTCTAAGCAACTTGTACAACTCGAGTGTAATATGTCATTAGACTTTACACTCGAAGATTTGGAATTTCAAAAAACAGATCAAGAGAAATTACTCACGTTTTTGTCAAAAATGGAATTTCAAACATTAAAGAGACGCGCACTTAAGTTCTCGGGAACGAACGAGGAAAATGCACAGGAAAGAGAAGAAAATACGGCAACTTCTCCTAGAGAATTTGCTCAAATCCCGTTGAGCGCTGCCAAGTATGACTGTATTCGAAATATTGAGGCCCTTAAATTTTGGGTTGAAACGATACGTGACTTTGGGTGGGTAGCCGTTGATACTGAAACTGACGGTTTAGACGAGATGCAAGCAAATCTTGTCGGTATATCGCTATGCGTTATACCGGGACATGCCTGTTATATTCCCTTACTACACAAGACAGCACCAGTAAACTTACTCAGCAAAAACAGACATGCAGCATCACAAGTACCATTTGAAGATGCTCTAAACATTCTAAAACCTGTTCTTGAAGACGATAGCATTTTGAAGATCGGTCAAAATATTAAATTCGACGCTAAAATCCTATCACGTTTTGATATAAAAATTTCGCCAGTTGATGATACAATGTTGATGTCTTTCGCGTTACACAGTGGCAAACACCGACACAATATGAATACATTAAGTGAGACTTATCTTGATCATAAACCAATTACCATAAAGACATTACTCGGATCGGGAAAGTCTGCACGAACTTTTGACTACGTACCAATTGATGAGGCAGTGAAATATGCGGCGGAAGATGCAGATATCACGATTCGGCTATGGAAATACTTTAAGCCATTACTACACCAATCAAAAGTAACCACCGTATATGAAACGCTTGAACGCCCAATGATATCGGTCATTGCCGAAATGGAACAAACTGGCTTAAAGGTAGACCGTGATGCGCTCGCTAGGCTGTCGAATTCCTTTGCAATTAAAATGTCAGAAATCGAAAAAGAAATTTACGAACTAGCAGAAGAGAAGTTCAATATAGGATCCCCCAAGCAACTTGGCGACATTCTCTTTGAGAAGTTAAAACTAGAAGGTGGCAAACGAGGGAAAACTGGTGCCTACGCAACCGACGCAAAAGTACTTGAAAACCTCGCAACAGAGCAAAATTTACCAGCCCGTGTTCTAGCCTGGCGTCAGCTTTCTAAATTAAAATCCACATACACAGACGCATTACAAGAACATATAAATCCCAAAACAAATCGAGTTCATACTTCTTACTCAATCGCAGGTGCGTCTACTGGTCGACTTGCTTCTACCGACCCAAATTTGCAAAATATTCCAGTCCGGACGGAAGAAGGACGAAAAATAAGAGAAGCATTTATTGCGGAAACCGGAAAACTCCTTGTTTCACTTGATTATTCACAAATTGAATTGCGAATCCTCTCACATATTGCAGACATAACTGCGCTAAAAGAAGCCTTTGACGAAGGTATAGACATACATGCAAAAACTGCTTCAGAAGTCTTTGGAGTACCCCTTGTTGAAATGACATCCGACTGCCGTCGTCGTGCGAAGGCAATCAATTTTGGTGTGATTTATGGTATTTCTGCGTTTGGCCTTGCTCGCAATCTCGGAATTACAAAAGCAGAAGCAAAAGATTTTATTGATCGTTATTTCAAACAATTCCCTGGAATTCGAAATTACATGGACAACACCACTGCGTTTGCCAAAAAATATGGTTATGTCAAAACACTCTTTGGTCGAAAAATTTACACACCGAACGTGAACGCAAAAGGGTCAAATGCAAGTTTTGCACAAAGAGCAGCAATTAACGCGCCCATTCAGGGAAGTGCTGCTGACATTATTCGACGGGCAATGATTAGAATGCCCGCTGCGATTACTGATCTCCCAGCAAAAATGCTGCTACAGGTTCATGATGAATTACTATTTGAAGTAGAAGAAACCGCCGTTGAAGAAACCATTTCTCGTGCAAGTCACGTTATGGAAAATGCGGCGAAGCCGTCCGTTCACCTCAATACTAAGCTGATTGTAGATGCGGGTGTTGGGAAAAACTGGGCAGAAGCTCATTAAGAATTTCGATTAATCCTGCAAAGAATCTCAACAGTCTATTTTTTGCTGATAGTCACGTCTTCAATTTTAAGACCAATCAAACTATCAAAAAGCCAACCTTGATAAACGTCGCTCCACGCCTGCATAACTTCGTGCTACCGATCCAGACCGGGAGCTCAAACTAAAAAAACACATTCTATATTTCCGCGTTAATTTCTTTCGAAGCAATAATTGGAAAAAACAGACCACTGGACCAAACACCGAACCAACCTTCATGATGAACAGCATAATCGACTAACCGGTAAAAACTCTTGCGGTCAATCAATGCTTCTAAGTTTGAACGAACACGCACATAAGGTGACGGTTCGCCAGTTTTTGAATCAAGAACTACATGAATTGGACATTCTTTACCTGCCGTTGTGAAATCTCCAACATGAGTCTCAAATGTGAGAATTTGCATACCTTGACTATTTTCAACAACAAAATCAACCGCGACAAAAGGCGCATCATCAACCTTTATGCTAACTTTCTCAACTGGCGTAACAAGAAAGAAGCGATCCCCTTCTTTTTTTAGAATTGAAGAAAACAATCTCACTAACTCTGGCCGCCCAATAGGTGTGCCAAGATAAAACCACGTTCCATTACGCGCGATGCGAATGTCCAACTCACCACAAAAAGGGGGGTTCCAAAGATGAACAGGCGGAAGAGCTTTTCGCCTAAATGCACTTGTTGATTTGACAAGATTTTCTATCGACACACTAGTAGGATTTGTTTGTAAGCTCATTTATTTTGCCATATGGATTGTTAGAAATATATATACTATAATGGCAACCAAGAAAAAGAGAATTAAATGTCGGAAAATGCTAATCTTATTGCAGAGATTCAAGCTCTGGAAAATAAATTTGCTGACGCACGCACATCAATCAAAAAGAAATTCATTGGGCAAGACGACGTCGTAGACTTAACTTTAATTTCTCTTCTATGCGGTGGTCATGCATTGTTAATCGGATTGCCAGGCTTGGGAAAGACCCGACTTGTCGAAACATTGTCAACCGTAATGGGTCTTCAAGGTAAGCGAGTCCAATTTACACCTGACCTTATGCCTGCTGACATACTCGGCTCTGAAGTTTTGGAAACATCAAATGATGGAACACGATCATTCAGGTTTATTCCAGGACCAATTTTTTGCCAACTCTTGATGGCTGATGAAATTAACCGCGCAAGCCCACGTACGCAATCGGCATTATTACAAGCAATGCAAGAAAAAATTGTCACGATTGCAGGAAAAGATCACAGATTAACGCCTCCATTTCAAGTATTGGCTACCCAAAACCCTATAGAACTAGAAGGAACATATCCATTACCTGAGGCTCAATTGGATCGATTTCTTGTTCAAATAAATGTAAATCATCCTGATTTTGAAACCGAAAGAAACATTCTAAAGGCCACAACTGGCACCGAAGATTCTCATGCTACACAAGAATTTTCAGCAGAAGAACTTATTCAAGCTCAAAAATTGTTACGCAAAATTCCAGTAGGAGAAGAAGTTCTAGATTTTATACTCAGATTGGTGCGCGCTTTCAGACCAGAGGATTCAAATGCCTCTCAAAGGATTGTTGAAACTGTAACATGGGGTCCTGGACCACGCGCATCACAAGCACTCATAATGACAGCGCGTGCACATGCTTTACTCCATGGCAGGCTTGCTCCAAATACAAATGATGTAATTGCAATGACACTTCCGGTTTTGAGTCACAGAATGACCCTAAACTTCGCAGCACGTGCCAGAGGCGATAGTCTAACAGAACTCATTCATTCAACAACGTCAGAAATCTCAGAGGCAAAAGTCGCAGCGTGAGTGTTCATTTATCTTTAAATCAGCAAGCCGAAAACGAGGTTGCAAATTTTCCACCCCTTCTTTTAAAAGCCGAACGCCTCGCAACGACAGTTTTACTCGGTGAACATGGGCGACGTCGATCGGGCCTTGGTGATGACTTCTGGCAATATAGACCAGCACAATCTGACGATAGCAGACGCCTTATTGATCATCGGCGAAGTGCTACCAGTGATGTAGAGTATGTACGCGAACGCGAATGGCAAATTGCACAATCGATTATATTGTGGGTGGATCAAGGTGCTTCTATGCGGTGGTCATCAAAATCATCGTTACCAAGAAAAATTGACGAAGCACGCCTTCTTGCTCTAGCAATCGCCATTCTAGCAATACGCGGAGGAGAGCGCGTCGGGATGCCAGGTAACAATCTACCACCAAGACGTGAGAAGCACCAAATAGAACGTATTGCACGGGCTTTATCCTTTGACGCACCAAAAGACTACCAACCACCTGATCACAACATAATGACTTCACATGCGAGGGCGCTGTTTATTTCAGATTTTTTTGGTGACCTATCGGAAATTCGACAATCGATTACTATCGCAACACAGCGCGGAGTAAAAGGCGTGCTCTTTCAAATTCTAGATCCGGAAGAAGAAACATTTCCATATCGAGGTAGGACAATTTTCGATAGTATAGGCGGTACAATTCGTCATCAAACGCTCAAAGCATCTGAATTACAATCACATTATCTTGATCGTTTGAGGGAACGGAAAGAAAAATTAACCGATCTCGTGACCGCAACCGGATGGCAGATTGGCATGCACCGCACATCCGATAACGCAAATGTAGCGTTATTGTGGCTTTATCATACACTATACGGTGGGCGAACATGACAATTCTCGGTGGTTTAGGATTTACTGCACCTTGGCTTTTGCTTGGACTTGGTGCCTTGCCGATATTGTGGTTTGTGCTGAGAGCAATACCACCTGCGCCTATTCGTAGAAAATTTCCAGGCGTCGCTCTTTTGTTAGGTCTAACAGACGAAGATAGCGTTTCAGACCGAACACCATGGTGGTTACTCTTATTACGTATGCTCGCAGTTGCGTTAATGATTGTAGGTTTTTCAGGACCCACCTTAAACCCAAAGGAAAATGTTACCTATCCTAACCCACTGCTTATTTTATTTGATGGCTCATGGGCAAACGCAGATCAATGGAAAGCCAATTTAGAATTTGTTTCGACAGAAATTGAAACTGCCGGACGAGCCAGTCAACCCGTTGCGATCGTTCAACTAACCCATCCTGAAAAGCCAGTTTTTCAAACAGCAGATGCTTGGCAAATACGCCTCAGCAATTTGACTCCAATGCCTTGGTTGCCCACTCAAATTCAAATTAACGAATTCATTCAAACCCTGGATACGACTCAATTCGATACCCTTTGGATAAGTGACAGTCTAAACCATGCTTGGCGAAATACACTTTTGGCAGCATTAGAAACTTACGGGCAAGTGCGTGTACTACAGTCAACATCACCACTATTTGGATTAACCTCCGCAAAATTTGACTCTGGAATAATAAATGTAACTGTAGTTCGATCACAAACCGTATCAGAACAAGAAATTAACGTACTGGCAATTGGTACAGACCCAACAGGCACCGAAAGAATATTGGGAGCTAAAACCGCAAATTTCAAACAAGGTGATTCAAATACACAGGTAAATTTTGATTTACCAATTGAATTGGGAAATCGCATAACTCGCTTTGAAATACAAACGACAAGGTCAGCTGGCGCAATCACTTTAACTGATGACAATTTACGACGGCGGGAAATTGTTATCGTTACCGTACGTGAAGAAGAAGGACCTGAACTACTGTCGCAAAATCATTATCTTGAAAGGGCATTGTCGCCTTCGGCAGAAATATTCTCAGGAGCACTTCTGGACCTCATTCCGGCTAATCCAGATGTTGTGATTTTGGCCGATGTTGTCACGCTCACCTCTAACGAAGAAACAGCACTAACGGATTGGGTAAAAAACGGAGGAACCTTGCTCCGATTTGCAGGGCCTCGCCTCGCCGCCAGTAATTTGAGTCGGGTAGAGGAACATCCGCTCATGCCTGTTCGCCTTCGTGCTGGAGGTCGTCGTATTGGTGGTACAATGAGTTGGGGTGAGCCAAAGAAACTTTCTCCTTTTGACATCACCTCACCGTTTTTTCGACTTTCAATCCCTGATGACGTCACTGTAACCACGCAAGTCATGGCGCAACCCGACCCGCGTCTTTCAGAAAGAGTTATTACATCCCTGAGCGATGGAACACCTCTCGTCACAAGAAAGTTCATTGACCAAGGACAAGTCATCCTATTTCATATCTCGGCAAACGCAGAATGGTCCAATCTTCCTCTATCGGGATTATTTGTCAAAATGCTGGAACGGCTTTCCATATCTAGACCAACAAAACCTCCAAATCCCGAAGATTTAGAAAGCATGACGTGGTCACCAAACAAAATTTTAGACGGCTTTGGACATTTGAATGATGCGACCAATAAGCCGGGTGTAGACGGCGCTAAATTGATCTCAGGTTATCTCGGACCAGATTTTTTTCCAGGAATTTATCAACATCAAGAACGTCGTATCGCTCGCAATGTATTGAAAGCGGGAGATCAGTTAGAATTAACAGAATGGCCATCATATATTAAAGTTGAAAGTCCGTTGGATAAACCTGAAATCTCCCTAGGTGGTTTACTTTTAGCGTGTGCTATTGCATTCTTATTCATTGACGTCGTTGCAACGTTGGCTTTGTCGGGGCGATTATTTATATTTAAATCTGCAAATGCAGTTTCCATTCTATTGGCTTTAACCTTAATTTTGACTTCAAAATCAGTTCAGGCAAGTGACAATGATGAATTAGCTATGCTTGCAACTTCTGAGCTAATTCTAGCATATGTCGTTACTGATAATCCCGAAATTGACAATCAATCAAAGGCTGGTCTTATGGGGCTATCAAAAGCATTATTCAACAGAACCTCAGTCGAACCCGGTAACCCCATTGGATTAAACTTAGAACATGACGATCTGTCGTTTTTTCCACTTCTATACTGGCCTATCACCCCAACCCAACCAACACCTTCCGCCGAAGCGTATCTGCGCCTAAATGCCTATCTTCGCTCCGGTGGCATGATTGTTTTTGACACCAGAGACGCTGACATTCCTGCGACTAGTTTACTAACCCCTAATAAAAAACAACTACGGAACTTGACTAAACTTCTGGATATTCCACCACTTGAGCCACTCCTTAGTGACCATGTCTTGACTAGAACCTTCTACCTCTTACAGGACTTCCCAGGTCGTTATATTAGTCGTGAGATATGGGTAGAAGCAATGCCATCATCAAATGCACAACAAATTGATGGTATCACGTTTCACACACTGAATGATGGCGTTTCACCTGTCATCATAGGAGGGAATGATTGGGCTGGTGCCTGGGCCGTTGACAATAACGGGCGTCCTTTACTGCCAATCAGCCGCGGATTTGCAGAACCGAGGCAACGCGAACTTGCCCTTCGTTTTGGCGTTAATCTTGTGATGTATGCTTTGACTGGAAATTACAAGTCTGATCAAGTTCACATACCCGCGCTACTTGATAGGCTTGGACTTGGGCAATGATTGATAGCATTATTTTTGATCCGCTATTGCCTTGGTCAGTATTGATCATTGCTTCTGTTATCGCAGCATCTGGTATTTTTTTTGCAGCGTTAAAGGGCCTCACAGGTTGGGCACTTCGCGCTTTGGCCGCATTTGCAATCCTTGGTGCGTTACTGGGTCCCATTTACCAAGAAGAATCACGCATTCAATTACCTGATATCGTACTCCTTATTGAGGATCGAAGCGCCAGCCAATACATTGGTGATCGATCCGCGCAGACCACTCAAGCTATTGAAGAGATTTCATTAGAAATTGAAGCACGCAGTAATACAGAATTACGCCGAATTGTCGTGACTGATGGAACCGACAATAGCGGAACCCGTCTCATGACAACGATTTCTGAAGCCCTTGCAGAAGCACCATCTAATCAAATCGCAGGCATCATAACAGTTACGGATGGTAGAATCCATGATGCGGAGTATACGCCAAAACTACCTGCGCCATTGCATGTCCTCCTATCAGGCCAGAACAACGACTGGGATCGAAGGATTATTGTCAAGAATGCGCCGGCATTTGGGATTATCGGGGAACCAGTAATGTTAACTGTCAGAGTGGAAAATAACGGGTTAGTTCCAGAGGACAAAGAGACGACAGAAATGTCAATCGCTGTAGATGGTCGAGAGGCCGTGACTTCAACCGTTCCGTTCGACACCGATATAGAAGTACCAATTACATTGTCTCACGGCGGTCGGAATGTAATACAATTCGCCATCCCGCAAGCAAATCGCGAGCTAACTGATCGAAATAATGCTGCTCTCATTCAGATAAACGGTGTTCGAGATAGACTGCGTGTACTTTTGGTTTCTGGCGAACCACATCAAGGTGGTCGCGCTTGGCGGAACTTGTTGAAATCTGATAGTTCAGTTGATCTTGTTCATTTCACAATTTTGCGTCCTCCAGATAAACAAGATGGGGTTCCAGTTAATGAATTAAGTCTTATAGCTTTTCCAACACACGAACTTTTTATTGAAAAAATCAAAGATTTTGATCTCATTATTTTTGATCGATATAAACGACGTGGCATACTTCCCGCTGTGTATCTTGATAATGTTGCAGAATATGTCCGTAACGGGGGAGCTGTTTTGGTTATTGCCGGACCAGACTTTGCCTCAGCTGATAGCCTCTACCGATCACCGTTATCGACCATATTTCCAGCAGAACCTAGCGCCCGCATATTCCAAGAACGATTTAGACCATCGATTACCGAAATTGGAGAACGTCATCCTGTCACATCCAATCTTAAAAACAGTCAAAATTGGGGGGCTTGGCTAAGACAAGTGGAAATTAACCCGCTGACTGGCAATACATTAATGACAGGTGTGATGGGAAAACCTCTATTGATACTTGATAGAGTTGAGAACGGGCGAGTTGCACTTATTGCCTCTGACCATGCTTGGCTTTGGAGTCGTGGGTACGACAATGGTGGTCCTCAGCTTGAATTACTGCGGCGACTCGCACATTGGATGATGAAAGAACCCGAACTTGAAGAAGAAGCTTTGTGGGCTGAAACGACTGGTCAATCCATGAAAATTAAGCGTCGCACACTTGAAGAAAATACAGGTATGCTCAAACTTACTCAGCCAAATGGTGAGGAAATAAATTTACAATTAGAGGCGATAAGCCCTGGAAATTATCAAGTAAATTATGATGCGCCAACTATTGGTCTGTATCGCCTGAGCGAAGGCGATCAGCAGGCTGTTGTTGGGTTAGGCCCTTCAGCCCCAAAAGAATTCGAGAAAACGATCAGGGACGGCTCATTGCTCCGCAATGCTGTTGAACTAACACAAGGCGGATTACTCAATATCGAAGACGGATTGCCAATGATTCGCTCTGTACGTGAAGGTCGTCCGGCCAGCGGACGTGGCTGGATAGGCATAACACCCCGCGGGGCATACAAAACCACTGAGATTAATCAGTTTCCACTTCTGCCTGCTTGGCTCATGCTCATTTTGGCGTCAGCATTTATTCTAATGGCTTGGATCAAAGAGGGTCGCAATTAGAACACGCATATCTTAATTTATGCTATTAGACATACAAGTCTTTGACTAAAAGGTTTTCTGCCTTTCAAATCGCTTTAGTGGCTATTGTCGTCGTACAAATTTCAAATCATACCGTTTTTGTCCCTCGTATGAACAGGCTTTGATCACTAGGCATAGCAAAAGTCTATATATAGTGTTTGTTAAAAACCCCTATTTTTCTCAAATTTCAAGAGTTTACCATGCATAAAAGTATATTTTTCAATGTGTTGACTTAACCGAAATATGTGAATGCCTTTTCTTTAATTTAGCGAAGATTGGCTGATTCAATGGCAATCTTGTAAGATATTAAGAAATTGTACCAAATATCAGAAATCTTCGCTAGAACAAACGCATCAGAAAAGTACATGTTTTCAACATTTTACTAGCGAATTTAGGGTTTTTTAACAGACACTATCCAGCGTGTATGAGGTTCAAAGACCGAGAAGATCTTTTCATCATGGGGGATCGTTTCACCCTTGAGCACCCGCCGCTCCACCTGATCGCGCAGAAGATGAG
>JAPORV010000435.1 GCA_026710055.1 Aestuariivita sp. | reverse complement strand
TGTGAGTTTGTCGACGCTCGCTATCAGCATGCGGCGATTGAATCAGCGATTAACATGTTGGAACATCACGGCATGCAGCGGGTTTACTCGTTTGGTGCTGATGGGTTCTCTCGTATGGTGGGCATTTCCATTATTGCGGCCAACCTGGTGCGGCTGGGACGTTTTATTCGTGAGAAAGAGCGAGAGCGTCTGAAGCGCCAGCAACGTCGCGCCGCTTAATCATCAGTTCAAAAAAACAGGCTTCTGACAGGACAGGCGGAGTTCGTCTGCTGCGTTATTTTAGCGGAAATGTCGGCCTGATGAGGCCACTGGCCGTCGGGCAGTCGGCGGTTGTATGATCAAATTTCTCAACAGGTTTGATATTATGATGAAAAAAATTCATATTCGTCTCGGGCGGGCGTCAGAAAAGGGTTTTTTTAACAAACACTAATTATCTTCTCTTCAAAGTCGTCTCTATGAGATTTTCAACCTCTTGGGCTATATCATAAAGTCAATCAATTATAGCGTAACTATGTCGTGTCCGTGTCCGTGTGTACGACAAACCAACAGCTTAAGGAAAAGCAGCATCAGATCTTCCTGATTAAGGTGGTTGACTGACTGGTTTGGATATATTAAAAAGACTTATGGTGATAATCACGCATTTCAAAAATCTCCGTTTTAGCTTTTGGATGCTTGCGTAGGACTAAGCCAACTAAGGGGGTACAATGGCTTATGAAGCACAAATATCTGCTCTTTAAAGCAGGGAGTTTCATTATGATAGGGCATAATTAAATTTTGATACCATTTTTCATTTAAAGTTAGTTTGGCGAATTGGAAGCATAATTATGCAATTCTCTTTTTCTATTGAGGAGGCGAAAATTTGTTGAGTTTAGCGGAAGAAATTATCTTGCTTACGCTTGATGAAAAAAGTGGAAAATTCATTCAAGTGCCAGAATACGCTTTTCGATATGCGCTTTCTGGCGCTACTTTAATGGATCTTGCGTTCAAAGGTAGAATTGATACAGATACAGATTCATTGTTTATTATTAACAATAGCCCGACGGGCGACGATGTGCTTGATATGGTTTTTCAATTGATAAAAGAAGAAAAAGAAAATAAAAATTGCAGGTATTGGATAGAGTATTTAGGCCGGGAATCGCAAAATATTCAGATGATGACTCTTGAACGACTTTGTGACGCTGGAATCTTAAAGCAAGAAGAAAAGCTAGTTTTTTGGGTTTTTAAAAGTCGTCGATACCCAACAATTGACGGATACCCCGAAAAAGAAGTTAAGCAGCGAATTATGGCACTTCTTTTCAGTGATGAAATACCTGACCCGCGTGATATCGCAATTGTTGCTATGGCAGATACATGTCGAATATTCGAGACTATGTTTTCGCGTCAAGAATATGAGAAAATTAAGAATAAAATTTTGGAAATAGGAAAGCTTGAGCTTATAAGCCAGAACTTGTCGAAAGTTGTTCGTGAAATAGAGTTTCAATTGGCGCAAGCATCTACGATTGGTCCGATGTGAAGCATCATTTCTTTAGAATTTTGAATCAAAAAATCATTTTTTCGCAATATCTTTAGGTGAGATTAACTCTAACCAAGAGTTTTTGCTTTAATAGGGAGAAGAATCTAGTGATTAATTGTAGACGAGGTTTATGGGTCTTGCGTCAATTGAGTTTTTTATCTCTCTTTATTGTCATTGCACTATTGTGCATTAGTTCTCCGGTTTATGCCATAAGCCTTGAAGAAACTGAATTTGTTCTAAACACTTTTTCTTTTCTGATTTGGGGCGTTTTAGTCATGTGGATGTGCGCTGGATTTACTATGTTAGAATCTGGCTGTGTGCGAACAAAAAATGTGTCGGTCATCTGCCTTAAGAACATTGGTCTTTTTTCAATTGCCAGTTTAGCATACTATTTTCTTGGCTATAATGTAATGTATGTTGATGTTGAAACTGGAGGATGGATTGGTTCTTTTGAGTTTTTTTATTCATCTAGCGATGAAGAAAGAGCATTATTGAGCGGAGAGGTTGAAGATGTAACTTCAGTTGTTGCAAACAATTACGCGACAATGTCAGATTGGTTTTTTCAAATGGTTTTTGTCGCGACAACTGCTTCAATTATTTCGGGAACGCTTGCAGAACGAGTTAGATTATATGCATTCTTTCTTTTTATTGTTGCGCTGACCGCTTTCATTTATCCGGTTGTTGGTGCTTGGACATGGGGCGGGGGTTGGTTAAGTGAGATGGGTTTTCAAGACTTTGCAGGATCAACAATCGTACATTCTACTGGTGGATGGGCTGCACTTGCAGGTGCTGTTTTGTTAGGGGCAAGAAAGGGTAAGTTTCGTCAGGATGGTACCGTAAAAGTGATGCCACCTTCAAATGTACCGATCGTAACACTCGGAGTATTTATTCTTTGGCTTGGTTGGTTTGGGTTTAATGGTGGCTCACAGCTGGCACTTGGTTCTGCGTTGGATGTAGTTGCTATCAGCAACATTCTCGTGAATACCAATATAGCGGCAGCGGCGGGTGTTGTTACGGCATTGGTTCTTTCGCGTCCAATACTCGGTCGAATAGACTTAATGGCAACGCTTAATGGCGCAATTTCGGGATTGGTTGCCATTACTGCAGGGCCGGATTTAATTGATCACCAATGGGCTGTGTTTATTGGTGCAGTAGGTGGCCTTATTGCTGTGACAGGCACGATGTTGCTCGAAAAGGTTAGAATTGATGATGTGGTCGGAGCTATCCCAGCTCACCTGTTTGCAGGAATTTGGGGTACATTAGCTGTTTGTTTTGCGGCGGGCGGTACTCTTTGGGTGCAAATCGCTGGAATCCTCGCAGTTGCTGGTTTTGTACTATGTTCATCTTTTATTGTTTGGTTTAGCATTGATAAACTTATCGGTTTACGCGTCTCCGATCAGGCTGAAGATCTTGGTCAGGATGTTGTAGAGCTTGGCATTGAAGCTTATCCTGAGTTCATCGCTGTTCCTGAGGAAATTGACGATTGATTCTCTGTTCACAAGATTGAATTGACGGTTGTAGGTTATGACCTTGAGTCTAGCCAGTGGAATTTCACGTGTTTCGGTGCCCTTTGATAAAAACCAAGCAGCCGATTTATTGGCGGAATTGCCACATGAACTGACTACGAATTCGGTCGGTGAATTGTTATATGGTGTTGCAGGATGTAGTCCTTTCCTTGGACAGCTTATACGCTTGAATTCTTCCTGGCTTGTGGATGCTATTCATCAGCCGTCTCAGACCGTGTTGAGAGACTTGATTAATGCAATTTCAGATGGCACTGATCACGTAGATTGGGAAACACTTCTTAGAAATTTAAGAATTGTGCGCGGACGGGCTGCTCTTTACATTGCGTTATGCGATTTGGGCGGATTGTGGTGTTTAAGTGATGTGACAAAAGGTCTTTCCTTCTTGGCATCAAACCTGACGGATTTTGCATTAGATTGGATAATTTCAGATGCGATTCGTCAAAAAAAGATACCAGATATTTCTCCAAAAGATGTTAAAAATAGGGTTGGCCTATTTGTCATTGCGATGGGTAAACTTGGAGCACAAGAACTAAATTATTCATCAGATATTGATTTGATCTGTCTCTTTGATCAAGAGAAATTTGAGCCGATAAATTATGCAGAAGCTCGCTCACAGTTCATTAAATCAATACGTCGACTGGTAAAGGCATTATCGGAATGGACGGTCGATGGATATGTATTTAGGACCGACCTGAGGCTTCGACCAAATCCATCAACGACACCTGTTTGTATGTCGATGCAAGCGGCGCAACAATATTATGTCAGTGTTGGGCGCACATGGGAGCGTGCAGCGCATATTAAGGCGAGTCCGATTGCAGGTGATTTTGAAGCAGGTCTCAGATATCTACGTAGTTTAGAGTCATTTATCTGGAAAGATCCTTTAGATTTTGCTGCAATAGAGGATATTGAGAATATCCTAAGACAAATTCGCATTAAAAAAGGACATTTTTCTGTAAGTGCGGTGCCTGGTTGCGATATTAAATTAAGCCCTGGTGGAATTCGTGAAATTGAATTGTTTGCGCAAACGCGGCAACTCATCATGGCGGGGCGTCTTCCGGTGTTGCGTGAGAAACAAACGATCAACGCGCTAGCGGCCCTCAGAGATGAAGGGGCTATCAGTGTATCAATGTGTCAAGCCCTCACGCAGACTTATATTGGGCATCGCACGACAGAGCATCGACTTCAGATGATTGGTGATCAGCAAACTCAAACCATTCCGGTTGATGATAAAGTTCGCGCTTGCGTTGCAGCACTTGACGGATGGACAAATACGCGTGCTTGGGAAGAAGCCATTGCAGAGCGGCTTGAGACTGTGCATCAAGTAACAGAGAGTTTTTTTGATGCAAGCACGCGCATACCATCGCAGCCAGACGTCACCAGTGGTGCTGAAATACTTGCAACGATTGATCTCAAAAACCCACAAGCGGTGAACCAAATGATCCAGCGCTGGAGAGAAGGTGGTATTTCGGCGACGAGTTCTGAACGGACACAGCGATTGTATCATTTGCTTGAGCCAGAAATTGTAAAAATCCTTAGTAAAGCTGATAATCCAGATTTGGCGTTTGCTGAATTTGATAAGTTTCTCTCCGGTCTGTCGGAAGGGCTTCATGTTTTTTCAATGTTTCGCGCTAATCAAGATTTATTACGAAGCATTATTGACATTTTTATTTTGGCACCACGGCTTGCAAGCCTGCTTGGAAAGTGGCCGCAAACATTAGACGCTCATTTTGAAGAGGATTTCTTGAAAAAAATACCATCTCAGATTTGGCTTGAAGCCGATCTTCGCATTCGCATGGGTGATACTGAAAATTATGAGCGAATACTTGAGATTGTCAGAATTTGGGCGAGAGAGATTAAATTTCGTGTTTTTGTTCATATGCTTGCTGGCAAACTAGATGCTGTTGAAGCGGGTGAGGCTTTTTCGGCAATAGCGGAGGCAACCCTCACGGAGCTATTGCCAGTTGTGATCCAACAATTTGTGTCAAAGCGTGATACTGTTCCATGTTGCAGACTTGCAGTTATTGCGATGGGTAAACTCGGAACACGTGAAATGACGGCAAGCTCCGATCTTGACTTGATTGTTGTATATGATGGTGAAAGTGATCAAGAAAATGCCTTTGTACTCTCCAAACATTATTCTAATCTCACGCGGGCAATTATTGCTGCCTTGACTGCTGATACTTCGCAAGGGAGTCTTTATTCAGTTGATATGAGGCTTCGTCCTTCTGGGCGCCAAGGGCCGGTTGCTGTTTCTCTCGCGGCGTTTGAACATCACCAAATGGAAAAAGCCTGGGTTTGGGAGCATCTTGCGCTGATGAAAGGCCGTGTTGTCTTTGGTGAGCAAGAACTTGTAAAGAAAATTGAACTGATAATGGATAAGGTCTTTCTGAAGCGTAAAGGTGATGAACAGGTTTTTCATGAAGCGGCCAAAATGAGACAAAAACTCATTGATACTCATCGCCCTGAGCGAGACGACGCATGGGCGTTTAAACATACCTGTGGCGGCTTGATGGAGATAGAATTTTTTGCTCAGACAATTGGGCTTTTGTATGGAGTTGGGAATGGCCTTTCATGCAACCGCCTTCTTGACCAAATTGCTGAGATGAAGCAGATGGGGCCGGAGAAATTAAAGACCTTGAAGGAGGCCGTTCATATTCAAATGACGTTACAACATATTGATTGTATTGCATTGGAGCGCAGTCATAGCATTATGGACATTGGTGAACCTTTAAGGAATGTGATGGTAAAATCAATCGGTGCTTTTGATTTTGAGATGTTACAAATGACTTTGCAATCTGTACAGAAACAAGCAGCACTTATTTGTGGCGATTATTTCGGGAATTGATGGGCGGCCGACCGTCACTAATTGGTGTTTGTAAAAACGCCCTTTATTTCAAACATTTCAAAAATCTGTCATGTATAAAAGCACATTTTTGGTAGTGTCTTACTTTAAAATTTTGACAAGAAATGCAAAATATGTTGATTTCATATAATTAGCGTCTGTTAAAAAACCCTAAATTCTCTTGTAAAATTTTGAAAATATGTACTTTTCTGACCGTTTGTTCTGGTGAAGATTTCTGATATTTGGTACAATTTCTTAATATTTTATAAGATTTCCATTGAATTAGCCAATTTCGCTAAATTAAAGAAAAGGCATCCACATATCTCGGTTAAGTCAACACGTGAAAAATATACTTTTATGCATGGTAAATTCTTGGAATTTGAAAAAAATAGGGTTTTTTTACAGACACTAATTATTAGACAATTTGATTAGGCACATAAAGCGTAGGTTCCCAATGTCATGAGGACTACAGGGGCAAAAACGCCCTGCGGACGCGAACCGATGTGCTGTTAACGTCGCATGGATTACAACCGGCGAGATTAAAAAAACATACGGTAAACTCCGTCAACCGAACAAAGCAAAAGGTGGGAAGAGAGGCGGGAAACGTCGGGACGACGAGTCTCTGATTTCCAAACGATATAGCGAGATCGCACTGACAGCGGCATAAGCCTGATGGCAAGAGTGAATGACTCTTCCCCCCCCCAAATAAGACCCCAATGAAATCGGAATAGGATGTCGCGTCACGGGCGATATTTCGCGCGCTCGCGCGGGTGCAACATAAGACAACGCCGTGTCAACAAAAAACGACAAAAAGAGCGTGGGATTGTCGTGACACCAGAAGAGGTTATGTTGTGAAGGTTTTGCGCATAGGGTGACCTTGTCTTTTGTGAAATTTTGTCGAAGATTTGCGGATGTGGGGCAATCGGGGTTAACACTGATGATATTCTACCAAATGCCCACAGTCTTCGTCAGAGAAAACAGCAGTGATAAAATGTTCTCTCCAATACTCTCGCAAATCAGATGATTCCATCTGCCTTTGCCGTTGTGACAGAAGGACGTGCCCACATGGTTTCTTGAAAAGCTACCAACTTTGGAAAGTCATTAATGTCAACGCCATCGCCCGCAAGCCATGTTGATACAACAAATAGATACGGGTCAACTAACGATAATTGGTTGCCCATTACGAAAGGCCCATTCAAGCAATGAGATTCAATAAAGGCGGCACTTTCGCGCATGGTTTCAGGCACTTTGTTTGCCATGTCATCCCAAGAAGTTTGCTTATCTGCCCAGCGTGAGCCTCTTATACTATGAGCGTGATTAACATGAACCGTACTGGCTAAGTATGACATAATACTCCGCATTTGCGCAGCTTTGAATGGATCTGATGGTACCAGATTTGAGTTAGGATGTGTCGCTGCAATATATTCAAGAATTGCAGTAGTTTCTGTTAGTTTTCCTATTTGTGTTTGAAGTGTCGGAACTCGGCCTTTGGGATTGAGTTTGAGATAATCATCACTTCGTTGTTGAGAGGTTGAAAAATCAATCAGTATTCGCTCATAATGGACATGTATTTCATTCAACGTGATTGCTATTGCCGCAGCAACTGTTCGTGGCATGTAGTATAGAGTTAAGTTTGACATAAAATTCCTTTAATGTTGATGTTGATTATTTAGCTGACAGCATAACACATTGGTTGCTTGTCAACTTCCTAAGTTAAAATGATTCACGTCTGCGTATTCTTTGCGAAATTGATATTGATGCTTCTATTTCGCTAAGTCCAAGTTACAATTTGACTTTATATGTGGCGTGTGAACTTTATCTACAAGAAGAGTTACTCTAATCTTCAATATTTGGTGAAAAACTATTTGGAAGTAAATTTTGATCCTTTGGTCTTAATTGAAAATTCGCTCGAGACGCGAACGCAAGTGGGGTATTTGCTGCCTTCAATATTGATCTGATTCCGGCAAAAGGCGGCATACTTTCTAGTGCTTCTTAATTTCAACTTCATTGGCCATGCATCAACCATATTTGTAGTAAAAGATTTAATAATCTCATCATTTATTTGTAAGATGATACAGTTGAGATGTTTGGCAGTCTTCGAAGCCTGCCTAAGTGTTTGTTTGCAGGTAATGCTTGCGAGAATAAGTACTCGATAGTGCATTATACATTTGATCACCAAGATAGTGATCACGCTGATTTTGGCGGTGAACTCACTCACTTGTAAGGGGCGCTCTTAGAAATTCGTAACTCTATATCAATAAGCGATTAAGATCTTAACAAGATTCTGCATGTTTTATCTCGGCGATAATCTATTAGTGGCTATTTTGTTGCTCTAAAAGGACAAGCAGTTGAACACCTAATCAAACATGTTAAAATAGGGAAAATTAATTGAGCGATTGGCCGATATTTCAGTCTTGAGGAGTGACGATGGCTTATGATTTACCATTTTTTCTTAGTCAAGGCGAAACTGCACATTTATTTCCAGTGCTTTCAATTACGTCCAAGGAAGGACGAACGACAGCAATTCTTTTGGCATGTATGGAGCGAATTAAAGAACTCTACAACGAACTTTTAAAAAGTGCAGATCAGCGAGTCGGCGTTCGTACCAAGATGGTGTGTTTTACTGAAATTGTAGCATCAAAGTCAATCACGCAGCAACGAGAAAGACCAGATGGTTTGATTATACTAAAGTCCGGTAAGCGCGAGTGGAAAGCCTTTGTTGAAGCAAAAATAGGAAAAAATGAGCTAGATTCGAATCAGATTGAACGATATAGAAATTTAGCAAAAGAATGTGGTATTGATTATATCCTAACTATTTCAAATCAATTCGCAACAACTCCAAAAATACACCCGCTTCAAGATGTTCGACGAAGTCGTTCAAAAATTCCTGTGATCCATTGGTCTTGGATGTATGTTCTGACAACGGTTGATCTTCTAATCAGTCAGCAATCTATAGAAAATAAAGATCAACTCCTTCTTCTAAATGAGTTTAGGCGATTTTTGAGTCACGAAAGCGCAGGAGTGCGTGGTTTTGATCGTATGCCTAAAGAATGGACAGAATTAAACCACCTTATTTCAACGGGCGGTACCATATCAACAAATTCGAATGAAGCAATCAAAGTGATTGATGCATGGCATCAGGAAACCCGTGACCTTTCGCTTGCATTAAGCCGCCTGACCGAAACACGCGTTCGGCAAAAGTTATATCGAAACCATAAAAATAACTTAACGATACGTCAAAAAGATGAAATCGTTAATCTACGGGAGAACCGACAGCTATCGGTATCCCTCGAAATTCCAAATGCCGCAGCACTGATAGATGTTGTTGTTGATATTCCTCGTCGGTGTATTGACGTTGGTATGACTTTAACCGCTCCAGAAGATAGAAAATCAAACAAAGCACGCGTGAACTGGCTGTTACGTCAGATCAAGCAGGAGGATGTGACCGATCTGCATCTACGTATTTTTTGGAAAAACACCAAAACGACTACTCAGCATTCGGTTGTTGAACTTCGCGAAAATGTAGAGATTATTGAAGAAGGAAAGGAACACTTAACGGTAAAGTCTTTTCATTTATTTTATTCAAAACGGCTTGGTCCTCGCTTTACACAACAGTCTGGCTTCATCGCAGACTTAGAAAAAATTGTTCCAGACTTCTACGCTAAATTTGGTTCAACCTTAATTGAATGGAGAAAACCAGCGCCTGTAATTCGTACAGACAAGTCGGATTCTTCAGATGTATTTCCTGAGTCAATTTCTAATGATGCCGATGCTTCTCGAACATAAAGTCGAGGTCTTTTACTAAGAATGAATCTTCAATAGTTTATTAGCAACTACATTAAACTTTAGTAATTTGACAAAAACAAATCAAGAAATAAATGATCATACACACTGGAATCTTCATAAAGTCGCAAAGTGAAACCATAATTAAAATTGTTGCAATGTGAATGACTGGAATTTAAAATGATTTTTGCGATTAGAATATAGTAATTTGATTATGATGACACGGCAAATTTGTTCTTGATAATGCAAGTATTCATAATGCTATTCTATTCTTGATAGGATTTTAAAGATGTCAAAAGTATAATCAAAAAGTAACGTGTCTCTTCATTAATTTTCACAAACCATAGGCATTGATTAGTTGGAATATTATTAAATTTCAGGTGTTTTTGCCTTGTGATGACAAAATTTAAATGTTTGTAATAAATTATTAGTGACTTTTTATGCCGTGATGTCAGATTTCAACATTGGTTTTTGATTTTTGTTCAAGAATAATGTATAGAATTTTATTTTCAATTTAACTTAGGAGGTTTTGATGTCCCTCAAATTCAAATTTAGCTTTGCAGTAATTATCGCTTTTGTCGCTGGTATGGCCCAAGCTGAAAAGGTTGTGTTCGGTACAAATTGGCTGGCACAAGCCGAGCATGGTGGTTTTTATCAATCTGTAGCCGATGGCACATACATGAATGACTGTGGTTTCGAGGTTGAAATCATTTCTGGTGGTCCACAAGTCGATAATCGGGCCCGTTTGTTAAGTGGCAAAATGGAATTTCACATGGGTGGTGATCTACTGCAAGCGTTCAATGCTGTTAAAGAAAACGTTCCTGTTGTAAATGTTGCCGCTATTTTCCAAAAACATCCGCAGGTTATTCTCTCTCATCCCGGAGAAGCGGACTCATGGGACGAACTCAAGGACTTAACATTATTAATCGGCGATAATAGTTATCAGTCATTCTATCAGTGGATGATTAGAGCGCATGGCTTTACCGTTGAGCAAAGAGAGCCCTATACTTTTAACCCGGCACCTTTCCTAAGCGATAAACGAAAAGGCATGCAGGGTTATTTGTCTTCGGAACCCTATTTGGTTCGCAAAGAAGCAAAATTTGATCCAAACGTCTTCCTGATTGCGGATGCAGGGTATTCATCTTATGCAACAACGATTGAGACAATGGCTGATACCATAAAAAATGATCCAGAAAAAGTTCAGTGTTTTGTCGATGCGTCGATTAAAGGTTGGTATAATTACCTTTATGGCGATAGTGCTGCAGCTGATGAACTCATCATAGTTGCTAATCCTGAAATGACGGCAGATAAAATCGCTTATGCCAAAGAAAAAATGAAAGAGCATGGCATTGTAGACAGCGGTGATTCGCTTACAAAAGGTATTGGTGTGATGACTGATGAAAAAGTCAAAGGCTTTTATGAAGCAATGGTTGAGAGTGGTGTCACTGATGCTGGGATAGATTGGAAAGCATCATTCACGACTGAATTTGTCGGTAATGGAGTTGGTATGAATCTGAAGACAAATTAATTTACAAATTATGGTGGGGCCGGGCACTTAAATGCCCGGCTTTGTGATTAAGACGGATTCTTATCGGGGTATTTTATGGCATCAGAACAGATGGACATTGATAATCGTGCACCACTTTTGTTTATGAGACATATTGAGAAAGTTTTTAACGGCGATGTTGTTGCGCTAAAAGATATGAATCTACAGGTTAATGACGGTGATTTTATTTCACTTTTAGGACCGTCTGGGTGTGGAAAATCAACTGCCTTAAGACTTATTGCTGGTTTACTGCATCCAACCACTGGTTCAATCGAATGGAATGGGGGGCAAAGTATTGATGATTTGAGCATTGTTTTTCAAGAACCAACGTTGATGCCTTGGGCTACCGTCGCTAAGAATGTCTGGCTCCCTTTTCGGTTGCGTGGTCAATCTTATGGTTCAGTCAAAACAAAAATACTAGAGGCTCTCGCTCTCGTTGGATTAGATGATTTTGCAGATGCTTATCCGCGCGAACTGTCTGGCGGTATGAAGATGAGGGTTTCAATTGCTCGTGCAATGGTAACGAGTCCACGGCTAATTCTAATGGATGAACCTTTCGCAGCGTTAGATGAGATTACGCGGCTAAAACTAGACAATGATTTACTTGAACTCAAAGATAAAATTGGGTGTACAGTTGTCTTTGTGACTCATTCGGTTTTTGAGAGTGTATTTCTCTCAGACAGAATTGTGGTTATGGCTGCTAGACCCGGAAGAGTTATTCGAGAATTGCAAGTTAAGACACCTTATCCTCGCGGTAATGAATTTTCGACCTCCAGCGAATACACGACCTATACTAGAACAGCTTCTGAGGCTCTCCGAGAAGCGATGGAACTTGCAGCATGAATGTCACTGATTCCATGATTTCAGCACCAATAATTGATACTGAAGAGGTGAATCGCGCAAGGCGTAGGCGTATTAATCGTATCGCAAAATGGACTCTTCCCACGCTGGTATTCATTTTTTCAATTCTTGCTTGGCATTTGTATATAATAATAAACGAAGTACCTCATTACATTCTTCCGGGTCCGCTTGCAGTTGCGCAATCAACGGTGACAGATTGGGCGGTTTTGTGGCCTGCCACTCTCGTGACTGGTCGTCTCACAGTATTGGCGTTGTTAATGGCGGTTTTTGGAGGGGTATTATTGGCGGTCGCATTTACTCAGTCGAAATGGGCCGAAATGTCATTTTTCCCGTATGCTGTCATTCTGCAGGTCACGCCGGTGATAGCAATTGCACCGCTTTTGCAAATTTATATTGATAGTGCCTTTTTGGCGGCTTTGTTATGCGCGTGGATTGTTGCGTTCTTTCCAATTCTTTCTAATACGACTATTGGTCTCAAGTCTGCAGATCACAATCTTCAGGACTTGTTTTCCATTTATGGTGCTAATCGTTGGCAGCGATTGCGTTATCTTGCGGCACCATCGGCGCTACCATTTTTTTTGGGCGGATTAAAAATTGCCGGGGGATTAGCTCTGATTGGCGCTGTTGTTGCTGAATTTGTTATTGGTCGTGCGGGATCAAGCTTAGGTTTGGCCTCCACACTACTTGAGGCGTCTTACCGTTTTAACTTCGGACGGCTTTATGCCGCGCTAATTTTGATTTCTGTCATGGGGGTATTGATTTTTACACTGATGAGTTTGCTGAGTCACTTTACTTTGCGTAACTGGCACGAGAGTGCTGTAAAGCGAGAGAATTAATGGCTTTTGGGAAAATTCTAACCTCACATGTCCGGTTGGAGAATATTACAGTTCCGGGTTGGTTGCTGAATTCTCCTGACGATCTCGTAAGGACCAGCTTGTCTTATCAAGATGGACGTATTGTGTCCTCAGGCGGTGAGTCAATTGAAATGAATGGCGCAATGCTATTGCCAGCATTTATTGATATGCACACACACTTGGATAAAGGCCATATCTGGGATCGTGCACCTAATCCCGATGGAAGTTTTGCTCGCGCTCTTGAAACGGTGACGATGGATCGTCAAGCGAATTGGTCTGCATTAGATGTACGGACTCGGATGTCTTTTGCTCTCCGGTGCGCTTATTATTATGGCACATCGGCCATTCGAACTCATTTGGACTCCATTCCTCCGCAAGACGATATCAGCTGGCCTATTTTTTCAGAAATGCGTGAAGAATGGGCAGGGCGTATTGAATTGCAAGCAGTTTGTCTGGCCGGAATTGATACGGTCGATTTTAACGGGACATTCCAACATACTGCAAGTCTTGTTGCGCGGCACAAGGGAATTTTGGGTTTAGTTGCTTATAATATCCCAGATTTACGTAATCGGCTTAAAAAATTTTTTGAAATTGCGCAATACTATGACTTATCAGTCGACTTTCATGCGGATGAAACGATTGATCAAAGTGCCGAATGTCTAAGAGTGATTGCAGAGGTGGCGCTAGAAATGGCGTTTCCTAATTCAATTACAGTTGGTCACTGTTGTTCGCTCGCATTACAGGATAGCGCGCGGGTAAGCGAGACACTTGATATTGTTGCAAAAGCCAATATCAACATTGTTTCGTTGCCGATGTGTAATCTTTATCTTCAAGATCGCGAATCTGACCGCACGCCTCGATACAGAGGGATTACACTTGTACATGAGATGAAGATGCGCGGAATTAACGTCTCATTTGCTTCGGATAACACACGAGATCCATTTTTTGCTTACGGGGATCTTGATATGATTGAGGTTATGCGAGAAGCGACGCGATTAGGACATCTTGATCACTCAGATGTTGATTGGAGCCATGCTTTTTTTTCTAACCCGGCTCAAGCCTGCGGTTTTAATACGCCTTCTCTGGATTTTGGGACGGTGGCAGATTTTGTGATTTGCAAAGCGCGAAACTGGAATGAGTTATTTTCACGACCGCAGTCAGATCGTATTGTCATTCGTTACGGGAAGCAGATTGACGAGAAACTTCCAGACTATTTTGAACTTGATAATTTAATGAGTGCATCATGACTATGAATTGTTCTGCTGCAAAAGTAGCACTATCTCATCTTGATATTGAACAAAGCGAGAAAGCCGTTAAGGCCAAGAGCCGCGATTTTTTCTGGTATTCTCCAGTGTTGAAATCTCGTTTAGATCACGTAAAGGCAGATTTTGTTGTTACGCCAAAATCCGAGCTTGAAATTATTGAGGTTTTGAAAGTTTGTTATCAACATAATGTACCCGTTACAACGCGCGGTGCGGGGACTGGAAATTATGGTCAAGCAATTCCCCTTGAAGGTGGTTGTATTATGCACTTGATTGGAATGCATAACGTCAAAGAAGTGTATCCCGGCCGTGTCATATGTGAACCTGGTGTTTTGCTTAAGGATTTAGACGCGCATTGTATTCGTCATTCGCAACAGGAAATTCGCATGTTCTCGTCAACTTGGGCAACGGCGACAATTGGAGGGTTTATTGCGGGTGGTTCAGGAGGAGTTGGTTCATGTACTTGGGGGAGTTTGCGTGATCTTGGAAATATCATTCGTTTACGCGTAATTACTATGGAAGAAATTCCGCGAGTCATAGAGTTTCGCGGCGAAGAATTGGCGCGTGTTTCACATGGTTATGGTACTAACGGGATTATTTCTGAAATTGAAATACCATTAGCGCCGGCCTACGATTGGACGGAGATGTTTATTGCCTTTGATGAGTTTGAGCCAGCAATGGATTTTGCAGAGAATATCTCAAATGAAGACGGTATTTTGATAAAACTTGCCACTGTATTTGAGGCACCAATTTCCTATGATTATTTTCAACGTGTTAAACCTTACGTGAATGAAGGCACTCACTTGGTTGCGCTTATAGTAGCGCCTCATTCAATGGATGGGTTCGATACATTTATCGGGCGACGTCCAGAAGCGCGTGTTATTTACCGTTCTGATGACAATAATTGGGAACGTAATCCTGGTCGAGTATTTGAGTATGGATGGAATCATACCACACTGCGAGCGCTCAAAGTTGATCCCTCAATCACCTATTTGCAAGTTCGTTATGGTTATCCTGAGCATTGTCAGTTGGTTAATAAAATGCGCAATGAATTTTATCCTGAGGTTTTGCAACATCTTGAGACAATTCGTGAAAATGGTAAGATTTGGTTTGCAGGTCTTAGCTTGGTAAAATTTACAACTGAAGAACGTTTGAATGAAATCATTCAAATACATGAAGATGCTGGTGCGATTGTTTTTAATCCACATCGTTATACGCTAGAAGAAGGGGGACGCCAAACCATTGATGATCGTCAGTTGCAATTCAAAAAAGAAGCAGATCCCAAAGGTCTTTTGAATCCAGGGAAAATGATATCGTGGGACGATCCAAGTTGGGATTATTCGCGCATGTATGACTATCCTAAATTGCAAAGGGTATCTTCGTGAAGAAATTGCTCATTGTTTATGCTCACCCCTGTGAAGAGAGTTATTCAAGGGCACTTTTTGATACTGCGTGTAACGCTATTGCTTCTTCCGGACATAGAATTGATGCGCTTGATTTATATGCTGAGAATTTTCAACCGGTGTTAACGGCTCAGGAAAGACGTGATTATCACGATATTGGACCTAATTCGGAGCCTGTCGCGTCTTATGTAGAGCGATTACGGTCTGCTGATGGTTTAGTGCTGGTATTTCCTGTATGGAATTTTGGCTATCCAGCAATTTTGAAAGGCTTTATTGACCGTGTCTTTTTGCCAGGTATATCTTTCGTACTTAAAAATGGTGTTATTTCGGGGAATTTACGCAATATACGTTCACTCGTTGCGGTCACAACTTATGGTACAACTCGGTTTGGCGCATTGGTTTGTGGTGATCCGCCTCGTAAGTCAGTCACGCGTCATATCAGAGCAGTTGTTCATCCGCTGGCGAATACGAAGTACTTGGCACTTTACGATATGAATCGCTCAACAGACAAAAAGAGGGATAAATTCCGTGAACAAGTCTCAAAGTCATTGGCAAGATTGTAGAAAACTTTAGTGCGTTTATGGGACGTTAAATTTATCTAAACGCAAACAGCCTTTGATAAGCAAACACTAAAGGCTTTTTTGTAACACGAGTTGTTGACTTGGCCATAATCCCCTATAAGCGTGTTTAGGTTTTTGGACGTTGCGATTGTTCCTTTCACCGTCCGAAGATTCAACTCTCGTTTTTTTAAGAGCGTTGTTAGATTCGGCTCTTTTAATTTGTGCATTGCTTTCTTCTTTGGTAATAGTTGATTTTTCATGATCGTTTTTTGGCAGTTCTGATGAAAGAAAGACAAGTGTTTCTTGATTGGATGGCAATCGGGCCAAATCATATGAAATATGCACCAATTTTTGTTCATCCTTAGTTGGTTTTCGCATATTTTCAAATAAGGTTTCTGCTTCTTATCGATCAATTATAAAACCGTGAGATGGATATTCAGACAAAATTATGTCCAACGCACCGAGACGAACATTGCCTCCCGTATCAAAAAAAAGCGTTTCGTATTTTCCTTGAATGCACCATGCTATTTCGCACGCTGCGTACGCATCTCTTCTTGACGTTACTAAAACCATTAATAAATTTACACGTCGATGTTTGTTAATATAAATCTTAATAAACTTTGTATCAATAGGCCAAAAAACTGATGCATAAAAAGAATAATATCAGCATTCAAACAGTCAGTTACACAATTTTCAACCTCTTCAATTGTATTAAGTTCATCATCATTAAAATTAGTCATGTCTTAGCCGATACTCTTGTGAAATGTAATTTCACCAATTTAATCTTTTTCTTCCTTTCGATCTGTACCGCCCTTCAAAAAAAGATTGAGCGAGACGATCTGGTGTCGTTGGAATACTCGCGTCCAGTTGCATATTATCAGCAGAGGGTTGATAACTGGGATCAAATTTGTTTTTTGCTAAGTTTTAAATTTTCGTAGAAACATTTATAATGACACAATCATCTTGAAACTTTAAGAGTGACAAATGGCAGAGCCCAAGAGCCGGGAATGTACCATCTGCGTCAAGGTGATTACGATCACATCCCTCAATGGAATGAAGCGGCATGGTAAGCGAGAAGACACGATCGGACAGGCATGCCTTGGCAAGACGCTGTTTCCTCTCACAGCGGTTCATGTCATTGAACCTGATCCTCCAGCCGAGGTTGAGCCGGTCGAGTGGTTATTATTGACAACCCGTCCGGTGACCACACGGGCAGAGGCCATTGAGGTGCTCACCTTTTATTCCTTATGCTGGCGGGTGCGATTCTTGTATGGTGTGCTAACTTTTGTACCATATGTTGTGTCTCTAAGCTGCCAGCGCAACGCGAATTGCGCGATTGTCATTGGCGGGCGATGTGGGCGCCCAGTCGCCTTGGCGATTGAAGCGTGGTACTAAGTCCTTCCAAACCCGGTCAAAGCGATTGGACTTGCATAAGGCTCAAATGCGCAGAACGCCTTGACCACCGTCTCGCCCCCAGCTCTGACCAGAGCGCTTCA
>JAPORV010000218.1 GCA_026710055.1 Aestuariivita sp. | reverse complement strand
TAAAATTCCCCAATAAATTTGATATTGCGATGAAAAATATTCATATTTGTCTCTTTGCAGTCGCCAGAAAAGGAAGATTTTTTAACAGACACTAACTAATAGAACAACAAAATAATTTTAATATTTTGACGATAAATTCTCTAACCTCATAAATCAACATCATAGTAAAATTCCAATGGGTGCCTATGATTGACTTACTTTGACATCAACTTCGCCTGACTGAGCGCAGCACGAATGTCGTTATCCAAAACCTTTTGGGTAATTGGACCGGCAAACCGAAATATTGTCGTTCCATCACCAGCAACAACATACGTTTCAGGCACACCATAAAGTCCCCAATCTAACGCCATTCGACCACGTTTATCCGCACCCACCGCCGTGTATGGATCACCTAATTCTGCTAAGAATAACAGTGCCTTATCCTGATCATCTTTATAGTTTACACCAAGAATAATTTCACCTTCGTCTTTCAATTGTTCTAATTGGGGGTGCTCTACGCGACACGGGCCGCACCAACTTGCCCAAAAATTTACAAGCGTCACTTGTCCGCTCCTTAGTGCATCATCATCAAAGGATTTCTTTCCCGACAATTTTGCTAATTCAACAGGTGGCGCTGTCTGGCCTTCACGCGCTGACGGAAGAATATCGGGATTCTCACGGTACATTCCAAATAAGAAAACTGTCGTAAACGCCACAAAAATCAGCAGAGGAATGATCATAAGTGGAACAAATCTAGTCATTCGCTGTACGTCTTTCTTCGATGCTTCTCATCTCTACTCGAATGCGTCTTCCGCGTAAAAAAGAGATGATAATAAAAATTACGAGCATCGCCAATGAAAAGCCATACGCTGACAAAACAACCTCAGCATATTTTCCAAGATCTGGAATCATTCTCCCCTACCCTCATTCACGTAATATAACCTAATTCGTCGAGCCCTAATTTCTGTTCCAGTTCGATACAAGACCAATGCAACAGATAACAGGACAAAACCCGCCATACATAACAATAACGGAAAGAAAAAAATATCATGAATATTCTCTTCTTTATCAAGACTCAATGTCGCACCTTGATGCAATCCTTGATTCCAAAACAAAACAGCATAGCGGCTCAAAAAGGCAAAAACAGAACCAACAAGACACAACACTGATGTCAGGTCTGCAGCCACATCAGGATTTTCAATAGCTTCCCATAATGCAACATAACCCAAATAAAACAGGAATAATATCAGGAAAGACGTTAACCGTGGATCCCATGCCCACCAAGTTCCCCACATCGGCTGGCCCCATAGTGCTCCTGTAAATAGAGCAATAAGCGTCATTAATATACCAACAGGAGCGGATGCCCGCGCCATAAGTGCACTAACATGATGGCGACGAATAAACCAAATAAGTGATGCAACAAACATCAATATCCAGCAATTTATCGCCATCAAAGCCGCTGGAACATGAAGGAAAATTATTTTGACTGTTGACCCTTGCCGGTAATCATCCGGTGTGATAAAAAATCCCCAGCCAAGCCCGACAAAAAGACATAATAATGCACAAACCCAAAGTGAAGGCAAGACTTTCTCAGTCACGGCCAAGAACTTTACAGGATTAGCAAATCTCCAAATGTTGTTTAGCTTCTGCCGCCACAAACTCATCGCAAATTAATCCTTAAAACAGATGCCGTCACAAAAGGAACAAAGGCAATCACACCAAAACTCACTCCCATAAGCAGTAAGAGCGGTGTTGTTACATTCATTCCTATCGCACCTCTTCGTGCAACTTCCGCCCCAAAAATTAAAGTAGGAATATAAAGCGGTAAAACCAACAGCGACAACAGCAACCCACCTCTTTTTAAGCCAACAGTCAGCGCAGCACCAAAAGCACCAATAATCGATAATGCTGGAGTACCAAGAAATAGTGATGATAATATCCAAAAATAACCATTAGTTTCGAGGTTTAATAAAATACCAAGAACAGGAGCGGCGAGAACTAATGGCAGGCATGTTGTCAGCCAATGCGCCAAAGCCTTGGCCAAAACAACAGCTTCTAGTGGTAATGGTGCTATTGCAAGCAAATCAAGTGTGCCATCCTCCCAATCCAATGCGAATAAACGCTCTAACGATAACAAACACGCCAACAAAGCGCCAAACCACAAGAACCCAGGAGCGATTGCGCTTAAAAGCGGTGATTGGGCACCAATTCCAAAGGGCAGCAAAACGGAAATTAATAAAAAAAAGGCAATCGATAAACCAACTCCGCCTCCCGCTCGAAAAGCAAGTTTCAAATCACGGACAAGTAATTCAATCAAGAAAATTCCTCCTCAAAAGAATCAATAGTCTTTGAGGATGCTCGAAATGTTTCAAGGTCAAGCACATCAGCATTAAGATCAATATCATTATGCGTAGCAATTAACCCTACCCCCCCTTGTAACAAATGTGCTTCTAATGCTCGACAAAAAATTTCATTTGATCTTTGATCAAGTGATGCCGTTGGCTCATCCAACACCCATAAATGACAACCAGTCACGAAAACTCTGGCAAGTGCCAAGCGTCTTTTCTGACCTGCCGATAATTGACCAGCTTGATAATGGCGCAGTTCATTCAAACCATATATTTCAAGACCCTCTTCTACTTGATTACTACCAAACACAATTGACCAAAATCGCAAATTTTCAATAACTGTTAAGGTCGGTTTAATCCCGTCAACATGACCAGAATAGGCAACTTGATCTACGACACCTTCAATACGACCACTGTAAGGCAGTTGTAATCCACAGATTGTTCGTAAGAGGGATGTTTTTCCAATACCATTAGGGCCACGAACGAGCAAGGCAGAACCATCGGAAACAGAAAAGGTGACTCCCTGCAGAAGTAATACTGAAGCACGAGAAACACCTAATTCTAGAACAGATAGCGCCATAGAAAAACAACATCCAAAATATAACCAAATGAAAATCAACGTACGATTATTTTATTCTTTTTTTCGAATAAACTTCACAAATAACTCAAACGTCCGTGCTACAGTCCAGTATTAATTGGTCACTCTGTTGCCACTTCAGTTCAATAACGATGAAATTCTCAATATGAGTTATTTGGTTTGACGCACTAAGTCCCAAACTGAATGCTTCAAAATCAATATAGGCGCAGTTGATCAAAACCCAGTCATTGCTATCGCAAAACAGTTCAAACAGGTAACAAAGCAATCGCAATGCGACGACCCTCTGACAACAATACATTGTAAGTCCGCGATGCGGATGAAGAACTCATTATCTCAACACCAATTCCAAGCTCTTCAATAAATGTACGTAATTCAACGGGAATTTGCTTAATTTCAGACCCGGTTCCAAAAAAAATTACATCAACCAGTCCTTTCAGTTGGATAAGAGGCTCTTGATCAATAAAACCACCCCATTTACTCGTACCTAAAGGACCCGTTACAATAGGTCCGTAATGAACCTTTCCTCCAATTCTAAAAAAACCCGACCCATATCCCTCGATAGGCTCTGAATCACTATATACTACCTCATTTAGACGCATATCTCTTCGTTCTAATAATTTTTGTTCTTCAAGAAATCAAGAAGCGCTGCCATGTCTATATCTCAGATTCTCATATAAAATGTACGAACATTAGCGATATTTTTAACTCAATCAATGAAGATAGATTACAAACAGACTTTGTACTTGATTATTAATTTTAATCAGTTTTTCACCCTCAAAAAACTTTTTCTGCTCTGACAAAAGCACTTTCCTAGAGTCTGATAAGAAACAAACTAGCAGAATTCACAATAGATAATCGAAATATCCGCCTCCAGCCTGTATAAGCCCAAACACAAGCAACCTAAATTAACCCTATGCCTCAACATCCGCATATATAT
Source organism: Aestuariivita sp. (assembly GCA_026710055.1). GTDB lineage: Bacteria > Pseudomonadota > Alphaproteobacteria > Rhodobacterales > Rhodobacteraceae > JAPORY01. The sequence goes on along the minus strand of JAPORV010000218.1, from coordinate 14,078 downwards.
TACCAGAAGCATTGGTTGGTTTTGACCAATCGCGCTTAACGCCAAGATAAAGCAAAATAGAAGAGGCAACAAAAATAGATGAATAAGTTCCCACAACTACGCCCCAAATCATCGCAAAAACAAATCCACGTATGACATCACCGCCAAAAATAAACAGTGATATAAGTGCAAGCAACGTGGTGACAGAGGTCATCACAGTGCGACTCAAGGTTTCGTTAATGGAAATATTCAAGACTTCAGATAGCGGCTTTTTCTTGTATTTCCTCAGATTCTCACGAACACGATCGAAAACAACGACTGTATCATTCAGCGAATAACCAACGATCGTTAGTAAAGCGGCAATAATAGCTAAATCGAACTTAATCTGAAGCTCTGAAAAAATTCCTATTGTCAACGCCACATCATGAATTAGAGCTGCAACCGCACCAAGTGCAAATTGCCACTCAAATCGAACCCAGATATACAATAACACAGCGCCTATCGCTAATAATACTGCAATAACTGCGCTTTGAATTAACTCACCCGAGACTTTAGGCCCAACACTCTCGACAGAAACTAATTCTAAATCGGGTATGATATCAGTTAATGCATCCTGAACATTTTCAATCACCTCTGATGAAATACTCTCTTGACCTTCTTGCGCTTGAATTCGAATCAAAGCAACATTTTGATCATCTCCAAATGTTGGATCAAATACTTCAGAAATAGTGACGTCACCGAGTCCCAAAACTTCAATCGCACTTCTGTATTCGCCAACATTAATTGGCTGTGCGCTCTCGGTTCTAATTGTTGTACCTCCCCGAAAATCAATGCCAAAATTAAGTCCTTGAAAGAAAAATGATACTAACCCCAATAGGATCAGAATAACCGAAAGACCCAACCACAACCTCCAGCGACTAAAGAAGTCAAAAGAGGTGTTTTTCTTCACTAATCGAAGACGCATAACTTAGACCTCAATTCTCTTAGGACGCCGTTTCTCGAACCATATGATAATCATCAAACGTGTTACGAAGATTGCAGTAAATACCGACGTTAAAATACCGAAACCGAGCGTAATTGCAAATCCACGAACGGGGCCAGAACCCATCGCATACAAAATGATAGCGGTAATTAACGTGGTAATATTTGCATCCAAAATGGCCGACAGTGCCTTTTCATATCCCTGTTCGATAGCTCTGGCAGGTCCTTTATCTAACTTCAATTCCTCCCTAATCCTCTCAAACACAAGCACATTTGCATCAACGGCCATACCAACCGTAAGAACAATTCCCGCAATTCCTGGCAGAGTTAAGGTTGCTCCAATCAAACTCAACAACCCAAAAATTAAAGTAATATTGAGGACCAACGCAACATTCGCGAAAATACCAAAAATACCATAACTAAGGACCATAAAAACCAAGACAGCGACAAAGGCAATAATTGTCGCGATTTTGCCAGCATCGATAGAATCCTGTCCAAGTTCCGGTCCAATTGTTCGTTCCTCAAGGAATATCAAACCTGCTGGCAGAGCACCTGCACGAAGCAAAATAGCTAGGTTTGTCGACTCTTCAACGGTGAAATTCCCAGTAATGATGCCTGAACCGCTCGGAATATGTGCTTGGATCACTGGTGCCGAAATAACTTCATTATCCAAAACAATAGCGAAAGGATTACCAATATTCTCGGCGGTATAATCACCAAACTTTCGAGCACCTGCTGGGTTAAATCTAAAATTAACCGCCGGTCGACCATTTTGATCAAAAGACGGCTGTGCATCAACAAGTTCCTCTCCGGTAACAACTGAAGCGGCTTCTAAACTATAAAACACCCCCGCTTCATCAATTGACGGAACAAGCTTGTTCCCTAGGCCTGGATTCTCATTCGAATCGGTTCCGCGAGAAACAACTGGATGAAAAGTAAGTTGGGCCGTTGTTCCAATAATTTCCTTTAGCTCTGATGCACTCCCAACTCCTGGTACTTGAATCAATATACGCCGAGTACCTTGTCGTTGAATTGTTGGTTCACGAGTTCCCACTTCATCAATTCGTCGACGAATGATTTCCAGCGCTTGCCGTACAGTTCTGTCATCAGATGCTTGCTGCTCTTCTTCGGTCATTGAAATGATGAGTTCATCACCATCACCACGTATCTCAATATCAGTCGCTCCAATGCCCCCAAGCGTTTGAATTGGCCTTGCTAACTGCTTTGCTACCTGTAACGCGCGAGACATGCCGTCAGGATTGCCAATTCGCACCCTAAGTTCATCTGGTGTTGAGGGTTGTAACCGAATGGTACCGATAGTGTTTCTTTCTGGTCTCAATAAATCCCGAACTTCTGGCCAAAGTGCCTGCATTCTGGATTCATAAACATCCTCAACTTGAACTTCAGCGAGCAAATGTGCTCCGCCACGCAAATCTAAACCTAAGTTGACCAAAGACGACGGCAACCAACTCGGCCACGCTTTCGCAGCTGCTTCTATTTCTGGTGTGGCCCCATCCGTTTCGATGAACTTTATCGCGTCGTTATGTTGCTCAACACGCGTATAAAAACCATTTGGAAAAGCTAAAACAATGCCAATAAAACACGTGATACAAATTAAGAATCTCTTCCAAATTTCAATTCTAATCATGTTATAGATTTCAAAAAGTCTTTGAGCGCAGTTACTATGCCGCTGGCTCAGTTTTGTTCATTACTTGCGCGATCGTATTGCGAACCACACGAACTTTGACACCTTCAGTCAATTCGACTTCTACCTCACCTTCATCTTTAACTTTCGTGACTTTCCCAATTAAACCGCCTTGCGTAATAATCTGATCGCCTCTTCTGAGTGCATCAACCATCGCTCGATGTTCTTTTGCTTTCTTTTGCTGTGGGCGAATCAAAAGAAAATACATAATCACAAAAATCAAAATAAGTGGAAGAAATTGGGCAATTGCACTGCCACCGTCCATTGCAAAGTCCTTTTTTCTTGAAACGCGGTTTACCCCGCTACGTTGATCAGTACATATGAGACTACACACAAATTAGCAAGACAGTTAAGTAACTTGATTTTTTTTTCTACTATGTTAAACGCACGTGCTAATTTCGACAGCACTAATTTAAATGACTGCTTTCATTATATGTATATTTAGGTTGGATGAAAAAGTCAATTTCAACCAAGTGAGATGGATTTTTTTAATCTTCCTGCCCTATGGAACAAAAAAGGGCGATATTCAAAAATTTGTTTTGAAGAAGACAGATGCCCCAATAGCCAATATTTTGAGATACAGTCTGTGATTTGACGCTCTTAACGACAAATCATTCATTTTTAATAACTTATGTTGAACACTCGGTTTCACGTCATAAACAGGAACAATCAATGCACGACATTCGCGCAATCAGAGAAAAGCCGGCAGAATTTGATACGGCGCTACGCCGAAGAAATGAAAAACCGATAGCAGCAAATGTTCTAAAGTTAGATGAAAAACGCAGAGCAGCAATACTGTTGGCAGAAACAACTCAAGCAAGTCAAAAACAGGCCGCCAAAGAAATCGCCTTGGCAAAGGCTTCCGGTGATCATGAGAAATTTGAAAATTTACGTAAAGTCGTGTCAGAAAAAAAGGCACTTGCTACGAAATTACAAAAAAAAGTAAAAACACTCAACAGTAAATTGGATAATATGCTAGCCCATATTCCCAATTTACCTGCCGAAGATGTACCCGATGGCGATGATGAGAACGATAATGTTGAGATTAAACGCTGGGGCAATAAGCCAGAATTTAAGTTTCACCCAAAAGAACATTATGAAATTTCTGGTGCAGCCGCATCAATGAATTTTGAAACTGCCGCAAAAATTGCAGGCGCTCGATTCGTTATGCTAATTGGCTCTGTTGCACGACTTCATCGGGCTCTTGCACAATTTATGCTTGATCAGCATGTTACCAAAAATGGTCTCACTGAAGTGAATCCTCCCGTTCTCGTAAACAGCGCAGCGATGTACGGAACAGACAAATTACCAAAGTTTGGAGGTGACAGCTATACAACGAAAGATGGACGATGGTTAATACCAACATCTGAGGTTCCATTGAGCTACATTCCAGCGAATCAAATTGTTGACGAGGTAAGTCTTCCTTTACGTTTTACTGCTCACACAGTTTGTTTCCGCTCTGAAGCGGGAGCAGCGGGGAAAGATACAACGGGTATGCTACGCCAACATCAATTTGAAAAAGTCGAAATGGTATCAATTACCAACAGCTTTGAAAGTGACAAAGAGCAGCAACGAATGTTACGCTGCGCAGAAGATTTAATGGAGCAGCTTTGTTTACCTTATCGCACAATGGCACTATGTGCCGCAGATCTTGGGTTTGGTGCACGGCGTACTTACGATATAGAAGTTTGGCTACCTGGACAAAACGCCTACCGGGAAATATCAAGTGTTTCAACTACAGGAGATTTTCAGGCACGCCGAATGAACGCAAGATATCGACCAAACGGCGGCGGTAAACCTCAATTTTTGCATACACTGAATGGTTCAGGACTTGCCGTCGGCCGCTGCCTCATTGCAGTTCTTGAAAATGGTCAACAAGCAGATGGATCTGTACATCTGCCACAAGTATTAACTCCTTATCTGAATGGCGCTACAGTCTTAAATGCTACTGGAAAATTAACTTGATTTTTTCCTGCTCAACCCATCGGTCTTAACTGAAAGATCATTGTGTTGTAGCAGGTAGCCTCAAGAAGAGTTGTTTTCCAAAAAACATTTGAGAGGCGAAATGATGAAAGTGATTTTCCAGATCGCGAGCCAATATAATCTACATGTTATGCTTAACGGTGCCCACAAAAGTTGCAAAGTTTATAAGAAATCTGAATGTCCCCACACAGTAGTTTCAGAATATCAAGCAAACGTCGAACATAATGAAATAACTCGCTTAAGTGATTTCGCGGTTTTATGGCACCACACTTTAATCAAACATCAACACAACGATTATATTTGAGCAATTAATAAATTAAGGGAATTATATACATAATTAACCACAACAAATCGTTATAGTGAATCAAGGCTGGTTAAAACGCAAGTCGAAACTCGCCACCGATCACATGCGAGAAAATCAAAAACGACCGATATTTTCTATTCAGGTTTTCCCAAATGATTTTTGCTTGCAGCACTTTACCCGCTTTTACATCTTCAAAGGTTTTTGCCTTCATTATTGTAAAAATATTGCTGTCCTTATCTTGAGCCTCAACCTCAACGGCAAAACCGGAATGATCTCTCCCATCCAACTTAAGCGTCGTTTCAACAATCGCACAAATGCTTCCGGTTGTTTTGTAACGATTGTAATTATCGCCCTATTCAGGCAATGCAAAACCGCCTGTTTCTTCAAACATCAGATAGTAATACTTTTGTCCCGTCATGATGTTCTCCATTTGGTCGTCAATGTCCCTTTACATCAAAACCAAGATAACGTAGCACCTTGGCCGTCCGTCCATTCATTGGCGGACATTTATCCGGCTTAACCGTCCCATACAATTCAAGGGCACAGAAATAGCCGAATTCCTTTAACTTCATGGACGGGTCATAAAGGATATCGTGAAGCCGCTGAATAAAATCACCCGGCTCATGCAGCAGATAGATCAATGTCTTTTTGACGCGGGCCACATCCTCCTTGTTCGCCTTCCAGAATGCTGCGGGAAGGTTCTTCCGACCACCTTTGACAAACCGAAAACGTTCATCGAACGCATGCACGGACATTAAGCCATCCGTAATATCCTCCCGAGTCGACTTTTCGATGGCTTCCGGTGTCCCAAACACCCGTTTCACGGTCTCAAGCCATGCGGCATAGTCTTCCGGTGCTTTGCTGTCGGGAGCCTTGACCCATTCCCGAGCATGATGCATAATCTGCTCGCGCCGGTCATCGGCATTGCGGAGCGGCGCATTCTGCCAGGCGTCATCACCATTGACATGCGTCAATCGGACATAGTTCAGGAAACGATTGGTTTCGTTCGCAATACCAACATCTGAAAAATCAGACCGTCGCAATTCTTGCGTGTCCAAGATCTCCTGCACCTCTCTAAAGGCCGGATAATATTCTTCATAAACTTTGTGTCGCAGCGTTTCGAGGAAAATACGCTCGCGGGATCGTGCGTGACTGGCAACATTAATATTGTGGGGCTGGGCTCGACCCAACACCGCTTCAATTGTTTGCACGGAATCCGACACTGAGCGTTGAAGCTCATTGAAGGTCCTTTCAAAATCATCAAGCTTTTCTCGAGTGAGGACAAATCCCGACTCCCAGAGTTCGACAAACAATGCCCGAAGATCGTCAACCGCCTCCGCATCATCGTTCCAATCAAGCTGGATCACCGCCTCACGATTGGACATCAGACCACCATCGGTCAGATTTGATGACCCCAGCAATACCGATTCATCAAACATATAGATTTTTGCATGAAACCGGCTGGTGAAATAACGGATTGTAATGTTCGGTATCCCATGCAGCTTGCGTAACGCTCGCGGACTCGTTGCTTCATTCAAGCCGATTAGAAGCTCCACTGTCTTGCCTTTTCCAGCGGCCTCAAGAAGAAGATCCGATCGCGTGAAATAGGGCGTTGCAAAGCGCAAATGCGATGATGTCTCAATCAGTCTTGTAAACGGATTAATAACAAAATCATTGTCTGGACCGTTTGAAAAGATCTTGTTCATAATACTTCTCACCAACAGAGCATTTGATGGCGCTTACTGTTTTTAATTTCCTTTGTGTGTAAAGAAATCCAAGTGATATAACAAGGATAGATAACTCTAAACCAAACACAACATTTCTTGCACACAGGGAAATTTAATTCCGGATCTCATCAAACCACGTTATTATGTCGAAACCAAACCGATTGAAACAGTGCGCAATGGATATTACATCAATACAGTACTGAACACACCCAACTTACACGTATTAGACAGTTTTACAGGAATGCCAATCGGTTGTGTTTTGCATTCGTCTGAAAACAACGGAGGTTTCCGAGATGTACTGTTCCTGAGATCTAATGATGGAAAAATCAAACCACCAGAAGGAGGATGGAGACTACGATACGATCACGCTGCCCGTGAAGTTTAAAAGAGTTATTCCAAAAATTTGCCCATTTGTGAACGTTTATACAGGTGAGCGTGGCGTTGGATGGGTGTAGGTTGATTTTTATTCGGCACCGTTTGGGGTTTTAACAAGTTTTGTCTTATAAGCGTTATGAATGTAACAAACGTGCAATCATTTCAATCAACCCCGTAACGTATATACCTAATTTATTTTTCTCAGAAAATCAGACAATGTTATTTTCGCGGTTCGTAATATTGCTTTTGTCAAATTATCCGTCTTATCTTCAACTGTTTGGCCTTCAACATCGAACCAGATCTTTTATTCCGTTTCGGCAATCGGGCAGACTACAGATTACAGTTATTTGCCCATGAGCGCAGTTAAAAGTTCTAAAAAGCAGTCGTGAATCCCTTTGAAAATCACCTCTTCCGTTAACAAATAAAGTCCCAACAGGGGACATCATATCATCTGTAATGAAGTAGAAGTTTTGGTCCAGTGAGGTTATAAAAGGCTGGAAAACCCTGAATATTACACGACCGGCACCACCAAAACTGCAAGAACCAATATAGTCCGAAAAATGGCGAGTAGATGAGAAGAGGGTCATGTGTTTTGCATGAAATGTATCCCGTCCATTAACAACCTTTAGAATCAATCACATCTGACGACTTTGAATTCATCCTTCTGGAATACCGAATGTCCGACGCAAAAAATGATCCAAACTACGCAACGGCCTAGCTACATACGCATCTCTGATATGGATACAACATCGGCCACAAGTTTCTTTGGATCTTGCCAGCGTCAGGCTCTAAACTCAGGGTGTTCTGTATGTATATTAATATCATCATCCGTGCCCAGAAAGCGAAAGAGAAACTAGTTCTGCCTTTACCCACGATACTGACCACCCCACAGATCAGGAACAATATTCATTGGTAAATCGTATGAGAGCCAATGGGCGTGGTTCTCATATGGTGTGGGAGCACTCTACCATATTCCGAACAAAAGCAAATAGCAGCGGCGAAAAAGCCGAATAGGGAAAAATGTAGATCGATCAGACGACGTTTCGCAAAATCAGGCGAATCTTGCGTGATGAGCAAAATTCAACAAACAATTATCGTGTCATATCAATGGTTTACAAAATTCGCCCCACACCAAATGAGAACCACATCCGAGCCAATCGGACGATTCTGCAATTTTTTCCACAAAATCACCTCCCACTCTGGTTTCTTCCTACAGTTCACGTAACGCCGCGCTTTCAAGTGTCTCCCCCTCCTACACTCCACCTTACGGCATTTGCCAGGCTTCTTGATTCCGATCCATGCGTTGACCGGCAAACATTTTATCGCCCGTTCCATTAAGCAACATGATTCCAACACAACATCGATACGGCAGTTGAGAAATATGTTCTGGAGTCACTTCAATACGATCCTCAACTCTTTGCTGATTTATGCGTTTTATTTCTGACAGAGCAGTCGATATCAAAGAAGCAATGTTCTCGCCATTAACCGATACTAAAGTATTGCACCTTTCACACAGTTCTCGATACTTTAATGTCTTAACATCCTGTTTCCCAATACCATGACTTTGGCCGTAATTTTCCATGTTTGAATATTCTATGTACACCATATAAATTACCCCCCAAACGTCATTATCACACTGTGGATAACTCACCCCAACAACCCGATGGATTGTGGATTTTATCGATGTCGCATTACCCACACTTGCTCAAGCCCATCACTCTCAGCCCTGTTACACTAAAGAACCGTGTCATCATGGGATCAATGCATACCGGACTGTAAGAGACTGGAGATTGGCAACGCGTCGCTGCACTCTATACGGAACATGCCCATGGCGACGTTGCTCTGATCATCACCGGTGGCATTGGTCCCAACCGTGAAGGAGCCGTATTTCCAAAATCCTCCTTAATGTACACAGACAAAGATATTGATCATCATTCCATTGTCACCCGAGAGGTACACAAGGCCAATGGAAAAATCATCATGCAGATTCTACACGCCGGCCCGCTACGCCGACCATGTCGATTGTGTCGCGCCCTCATCAATCAAATCTCCCATATCGCGCCACCAACCCACCGCATTGTCCGAAGATGGAATCGAAAAACAAATCAATGACTTTGTCCGATCGGCAACCTACGCAAAAGTGGCTGGTTATGATGGCGTCGAAATCATGGGCAGCGAAGGGTACTTCATTAATCAGTTTATCGTCAAACAGAAAAACAAACGGAACGATCAGCGGGGTGGATCTTTCGAAAACAGAATTCGGCTTCCGGTTGAAATCGTGCGTCGGATACGCTAGGCTCCCAATCCGGATTTTATCATTATCTATCGCTTGTACTTGATTGATCTGGTACTACAGGAATCAACCTTTAATAAGGTAATGCGATTAGCCAAAGATATCGAAAAAGCCCGAGTGACGCTCATTAATTCGGGCATCGGAAGGCATGAGGCACGCATACCGACGATTGCCACCTCGGTTCCAAGAGGAGCCTTTGCCTTGGTGACGAAAAACTCACTGGGATTATATATTATATATGATTAACGTTCATTATGTATTGGCTCTGACTGATGATCAACCGTATATATGGTATTTTGATTAATCAGATATATAAGCCTCTAAATTAAGGGATAAAGATTTGAAATACGAACACAATATCATAAAGTCTAATGGTGTTAATGATAAAGTCGAAAATACAAATCAATATTCGTGTTTTAATAATACCGAGGTTAGTGCATAATTAACTTTCTGTTTAGAGTCTTTAGGATTCCATACACTAAATTCAGCAAAATGAATACTTCCAGAATAACTATCAATCGTCCAGATGATATGCATCTTCACCTACGTGATGGAGATGTGTTGAACGCAGTTGTTAATTTTTCGGCGCGAAACTTCGGTCGGGCAATAATTATGCCCAATTTAATCCCTCCCGTTACAACAGTTAAATCAGCTTTAAGATATCGCGATAGAATACTTGAAGTGACAGATCCTGCATTTGCATTTGATCCAATGATGACGCTTTATTTAACCGAAACAACAACCCTTCATGATTTAGAAGAAGCCGCTAAGAACCCTTTTGTTGTCGCGGTCAAACTGTATCCGGCTGGTGCGACAACAAACTCAGAAAATGGCGTAAGAGATATCGCGAAAATATTCCATCTCTTGGAAAAAATGGCAGTTCTTGACTTACCACTTCTTGTTCATGGTGAAGTTACTGACAGTGACATTGATATTTTTGATCGCGAGGCCGTATTTATTGAGCGCGTACTTAATTCAATAAGGCATACGATACCGGAGCTTCGAATTGTCTTGGAACACGTTACAACAAAAGACGGTATAGATTATGTAATCGAGTCAAAAAGAAATCTATATGCAACTCTGACCGTTCATCACTTAATCTTAAACCGTAATGATTTGCTTGTAGGCGGCATTCGACCGCATTATTATTGTTTACCAATTTTGAAGAGCGAAACAGACAGGCTTGCACTACGGCAAGCCGCGACTTCTGGTGACGCTCGTTTTTTTCTCGGCACAGATTCTGCGCCACATCTTACTCGTAACAAGGAAAGTTCGTGCGGATGTGCTGGTGTATTTTCTTCTGTAAATTCACTTGAATGTTTAGCGACTGTATTTGAAGAAGACGATGCATTGGATAAATTGAATGCTTTCACATCACTCAACGGCGCCGCATTTTACAACAAACCACCAAACGAATTAAAACTACATCTTATTCGCAAAAATAGCCCACTTGTTTTTTTGCAGAGAATCAAAGTCAACGCTAATGAAATAGCTGTTTTTGATCCACAAATACCGATTTACTGGCATGTCGAGAGTGTTTCTTCCTCACCAGCTTAAGTAATCGAAAATATCGACATTTCAGCAGTGATATGATAAGAGACATGTGTCATGGTATTATTGACCGGAAATTGATCATGTCTGAATTTAAACGTACTGCGCTACATGATTTTGTTCACATGCGTGGAAAGTCCCCTCCGCCTATTTTTGTGGGACGAAACGACGTGATCACCGATATTCTTACTATCGCAAAGAAAACTAAAACAAACCGTGTTGGCATTCCTGGCAACACGACGGTGATACAAGGCGCACCGGGTGCGGGGAAGAGCGCGGTGTTGAACGTGATAGAACATAGGGCGCCAGAAGTTGGGGCGCGGGTTGTGAACATCAGCACTTCTGATCTTGAAAAGAATCTTCCCAAAGTGCTGTCCATGATTGCGGCGGTGGCGAATTATGAGATGGAATACTGGAACGATCTCTGGGCGCGGTACGGCTCAAAATGGCTGACAAATCTGTGGAGGGAAATGAGCAACATATCTTTCTCATATGACAGCTTGGATATGCTACAACAGCGCATTGCGCCCGAGACGTGGAAAGCACCGGTGATTATTGCGATTGATGAAGCCCAGAGATTTACAACGGGGAAGAATAGTGACCATGCGTATTTCTTACAGAACATTCATGATGCCCGCACCGTTTGCCTACCTCTTACGCTGGTTCTTGCCGGATTGGGGGACACCCCGGATGTGATTCGCAATCTTGGATTGACCCACGGTGTGGCGCCTTATTCTTTGGGATGTTTTACGTCTGCGGAGTGCGCGGCGCTCACCACGGGGTGGTGTGCCCACTTTGGCATTGACATTGGAGATCAACGCGCCCGGATTGATGCGCTGATGGCCTCCACTGATGGGTGGCCCCGACATGTCCACTGGGCACAGCGGGCGCTGGCGGAAGCCCTGCTTCAAGAGAGTGTTGAGGGAAAGGCCAACCGCCTTTCCGATTGGGATGTGGTGCAAACCCGATCAAACGCTCTCCGGCGGGGGTATTATCAAACGCAGTACAGTGACGTGATGGTGGCGTCCCGAAAGCTTGTCGGGCGTGTGATGTTAGAGGTGGCAAATGCCGACATCAAAGGTAAAGGGTTGACTTTTGGACAGGTTGTGGATGCGGTTGAAGCCTACAAGGAATCCGCACCGGGCAGCGAATGGCGCGTTCCGCCGGGAAAGAATGACACAACCTATGTCACTGAACTGATCCATTGTGGTGCATTGCAGCGTCGATCAATGGACCCGGATGATCGCACTTTAATCTGTCCCATTCCATCTTTTCAAAGCTATATCATCCAGCAAGGTGGTTTCCAGGTGCCGGGTGAACCGTCCCCGGACGATATTGGGAACTCTCGTTCTTTCGAGTCTTGACGACTTTTCGAGGCATAGATCGTTTTTCGTTACAGCTACTCACCGACGACCTCTGAATAAGAGCGACCAATACATTGGTTATGGTACATATTTTAAATATGAAGGTTTTAAAGAGATGCTGAGAATATCGATTATTGTCGTCATTGTTGCGTTAGGGGGGTGATAAGCCAAGTGCATCCAGAGTATTCTACAGCGACAAACTGCCAAATATACAATGGTGAAGGAAAGAATTTTTGTAACTATTCAGATACTAAATATAGTAATTTTGATATCCTGTATACCACACTGAGTTATTTTATCTGTTTATTCTCAATTGCTCTCGTGCAGAAATTCAACTTAACGAAATAAGGCATCTACATACTGCATATCATTATAAATTAAGTACCATATATAGACTGATTCATACTTGAATAGTTACAAATTTTTTAATCAAAATATCATCTAATGACAAATTACATTGACTTTAATTGAACTAATTCTCTTTTTAAATAAACCTCTGAAAGTCTGAGAAATGAATAATCACTGCCCATCATCCGAATCAATAGCTGTGATGACTTCCAAGATGTTACTTGAAATAAATGCTGTTCACTTCAACGCAAAAGAACCATTTACGTTTACATCTGGCATTGTGAGTCCAGTTTATATTGACTGTCGGAAAATTATTTCTTTTCCACGTATTAGAAATATGATTACAAGATTTTTTGTATCGATCATTACACAGAATATTGGCTTTGAGCAATTTGACGCTATTGCAGGGGGAGAAACCGCCGGTATTCCATTTGCAGCTTGGATAGCAAATGAAATGGGACTCCCGATGCACTACGTAAGAAAGAAGCCAAAAGGATTCGGAAGAACAGCACAAATTGAGGGCGACATACAGGAAAAACAACGCGTCTTACTTGTAGAGGATCTTGCAACAGATGGCGGCAGCAAGGCAAACTTTTGCAAAGCACTAAGAAACTCTGGTGCTATTTCCCATCATACTGTTGTTATTTTTTATTATGATATCTTTAGGCAAACTCGTCAGAAACTTAGGAACGATGAAATCGAACTGCACTCTTTAGCCACTTGGTGGGATGTGCTGAGAGTTTGCAAACTTAATAAATATTTTCCAGAAAGTACATTAGTTGAAGTAGAATGTTTCTTGAAAGAACCATTGGCCTGGTCAACTCAGCATGGCGGCGTATCAAACATAACAATTTGAATATCTGCAAGACCACCATTTTTGCTTTGGGGATATACCAAGTGCGTTCTTGAAGGCTATAGAAGAAAACCAATTTACTGCCAAGTTAGAGTCTCAAATATAAGGTTTTTGCATAGGTTTGCTGATAGACCCCGTGACTATAATCAACTGGGCGAGCTGATGGTGAACATTGCGACTGGCCAAGGTGAGAATAACATTCGACCGGTGGACAAAGCCAAGCGCAAAACAGTGATAAGCCGTGACCTTGCAAGAACTGAGCACTTATCAAATCAAAAGCGCTGCAAGATTTCCTACGCCGTAACAAACACGCTTTGGGGTGGCAGCACAGCTACGGGTAAAGTCAAGTGACTCTCTGAATTTCAAAAAATCAGAAATTTCAAACTGACCCACAAAAGTTTTTATTCAATACAATACACAATTAGCTAGTGTCTGTAAAAAAACCCTAAATTCGATATTAAAACGCTGAAAAAGTTGACTCTTTTGTCATTTTTCTCTGGCGAAGATTGCGGGTATTTGGTACAATATCATCAATTTTAACTAGGATTTGCCCCAAATCGGCAAATCTTCGCCAGAATCTCTCGAAAGAAAGGTCACATTATGCGCACATCCTTC
>JAPORV010000244.1 GCA_026710055.1 Aestuariivita sp. | reverse complement strand
GCATGATTGTCATCAGAGTGTTCCTTTCTTGTCTCCCATTGAAGACAGTTGTTTTTTTAAATATGGGAACACTCTACCACATTCCTAAAAAAAGCAGATAGCAGCGGCGAAAAAGGCCGGATAGGGAAAAATGTAGATCGATTGGATGATGTTTCGCAAAATCAGGCGAATCTTGCGTGATGAGCAAAATTCGACAAACAATGATCGTGTCATATCAATGATTTACAAAATTCGCCCACACCATATGAGAATCACACCCTGTTGAGGTGAGTAAAAGATCAATTTTTAAGCACTTTCATTATAATATGTCAATGCGATATATAACACTGCGACGCTTCCATTTGGGGTAAAACCTCAATCCAAGTAAGTTTACATTAGCAGAAGTATTGAATAATATACACGCAAAAAAGTGCAAATATTGAACTGGGCGAAAAGGTGATCAAAAAAAATATGACGCAAATAAAATTTGGTGCCCCCACGCGGACTTGAACCACGAACCTACTGATTACAAATCAGTTGCTCTACCAGTTGAGCTATAGGGGCTACGCAAAAAAATCACTGACTGAGCAAAACAAAACTATGTTTTGATTTTTTTAAAATTTTGTTGACCACAAAGCCAATGATATTTCAAGTATGAAAGTTGTTGTTTTTAAATTTTTGTCAAACTTTAAAGTAAATCATACGGTATAAATAGCCTACTATCTACTTTTCGTTAGAATCTCTCAGCGCCTCTTTTCAAATACCTTATCCGCACTTCAAAATTTTGACTACAAAGCTATGCCACCCAAAAAAACAATTCGAACTTGTTCTATTGCATTCATAATTTATTTTATGTCATTTCAAGTATCTGCCAGTCAAACAATAATTGTTTTTGCAGCTGCAAGCTTAAAGAATGTATTAGATGCGACCACTATTGCTTTTGAACAAAGGTCTGGTGTGAAAGTTTCTATCTCCTACGCTGGATCTGCTTCACTGGCACGACAAATCCAACTTGGAGCGCCCGCAGATGTTTTTATTTCTGCAAACACTGATTGGGTAAAGCAACTTGAAACAGATAAACTTATTCAAGCGGATAGCCAAGTCAATCTCGCAAGTAATCGACTTGTACTCATAGGACATCATTCACTTAAATTAAATTTAAACGATGATATTGATCTTGAAAAAATACTATCGCCCAACGGACGTTTTGCCATTGCGTTAACATCTTCAGTACCTGCTGGTATTTATGGCCGCGCCGCACTAACGTATTATGAACTTTGGAAACAAGTGGCCCCGTATGTTGTTGAAACTGATAATGTTAGATCTACACTCAGATTAGTTGCTCTTGGTGAGGCAGAACTCGGTGTTGTCTATTCAACCGATGCTAAAGTTGAATCACGTGTCACTTTATTAAGAATATTCGAAGATGAAAGTCATCCACCAATTTTATATTCCGCTGTCGTTACCTCAAACAGCACTAGCCCTCATGCGGCTGATTTTTTGAATTGGTTGACCGAATCAGATGCACAAAAATTATTTACACTTCATGGTTTTTTAATTCGAAAGGGAAGTCAACAATGATTGACTGGTTAGAGCCTAACGAATGGAAAGCAGTAGCGCTCTCGATGAAAGTCTCATTGTGGGCAACTATCATTAGCCTACCCTTTGGCATATTTGTTGCATACGCACTCTCAAGATGGGAGTTTAGAGGCAAACACGTCATAAATGCATTGGTACATCTTCCACTCATTCTACCGCCTGTTGTTACAGGATATTTATTATTGCTGACTTTTGGACGTCGTGGTTTTGTCGGTGCTTGGTTGGAACAAAATTTAGGAATTGTTTTAGCTTTTCGATGGACGGGCGCGGCTGTTGCTGCAGCTATTATGGCTTTTCCACTGCTCGTTAGAGCAATTCGTCTTGCAATTGATGCCGTCGATCCAAAGCTTGAAGAAGCAGCCGAAACTCTTGGAGCTTCTCCAATACGTGTTTTTTTTACAATTACACTTCCGCTTATTCGGCCAGGATTGATTGCCGGAATAGTGCTTACTTTTGCGAAAGCAATTGGTGAATTTGGAGCAACAATTACTTTTGTTTCGAATATTCCCGGAGAAACACAAACGATACCATCGGCCATTTACGCATTTCTACAAGTACCTGACGGCGACATCGGTGCTTTTCGTTTAACAGCACTCGCGGTTATTATTGCAATTAGCGCTGTAATGGTTTCTGAATTTATAGCAAGTCGTACGCAACGCCGTTCCCATAGTTCTTCTTAATGTCTCTTTCTGTTTCACTTTTTCATAAAGCAAAACATTTTAAACTTGATATAGAATTTTCTGCCTCGCAGGGAATTACAGTATTATTTGGTCAATCAGGGACAGGAAAAACAACCGTAATAAATTCAATCGCAGGACTTTTTCGACCTCAGAAATCGAACATCCAACTTAATGAAGAACTACTACAAAGTAGTCATTCTGGGAAATTTATCCCAGCGCACAAACGACGATTAGGGTACGTATTTCAAGAAGGTCGCTTGTTTCCCCATTTAACTATTCAACAAAATCTAGAATACGGATTACGTATTGCACCAAATAATGCAAAAGGCCCAAATACTGAAGAAATAGCCGAACTTTTGGGAATAAAGTTTCTATTTAAACGCTATCCACGTACTTTGTCTGGTGGAGAAAAACAAAGAGTCGCTATCGGGCGAGCATTATTGTCAAGACCGAAAATGTTACTAATGGATGAGCCATTAGCGTCTCTGGACGATTCAAGAAAAGCAGAGATTCTTCCGTATCTTGAACAACTTAGAGATCAGTTTGCCTTACCAATTTTATATGTAAGTCATTCAGTTTCAGAAGTTGCGAGGCTCGCGACTACGATAGTAGTTCTTGAAAGCGGCAAAACCGTTTGTTCAGGCCCTGCGAACATGATACTTTCAAATCCAAATTTGGTTCACCAAATTGGAATACGTAACGCCGGTGCATTAATTTCTGCACGCGTAATTGCACATCACTTAGATGGGGTAAGTGAGTTGGAAACTTCCGGGGGTCACTTATTTATACCACTTGTGAATACAAATGTCGGTAGTTTAACCCGCATACGAATACTAGCTCAGGATATTATCTTATCACGCGACTTTCCATTAAAAATATCGGCATTGAATGTACTACCAGTCCAAGTCAGTGCTGTTCGAAAGGGAACAGGGCCGGGATTTTTTGTACAAATAAAGAGCGGTACTGATCATTTACTCGCCCGAGTCACACAACGTTCAGCACGTAATTTAGAAATTGAGATTGGAAAAAAATTTTATGCGATCATAAAAACCGTCTCTATTGCTCAAACAGACATAGGCATTGATCAATGAAATCCCGCTAAAGATTTCGAATTAAACTTCACTACTCATCCCCAGTGTATTTTTATAAAGCTCAAGAATAGCTTCTTCTTCCGCAACTTTCTCACTGTCTCGCTTTCTTAAAACTATGAGTTTTCGTAAAACGCGAGTGTCATAACCTTTTGACTTTGCCTCGGCCATAACTTCTCTTTGCTGCGCCAATACATCGGATCTTTCAACCTCTAACCTTTCATATTTTTCGACTAACTGACGCAGTTCTTGCGCTGTTGCGCGATTTACTGAATTGATTTCCTTATCTATCATAAAAGTGATCCATTTTGCCTCAATTTAAAGTCATTCTATCCATTGAATTAGTCGCTTAGTCCAGAGTTTACAACTAATTGAATATATTTCAATTAGTTGAAATAATCTAAGCATACCGAATTGCTAGTATCCGGAAATTATTGAATTGATGGTTTATAATTTGTGAGGACCATAGATTTTTCAGCTATCCAGCTTTGTGAACGGAAAATGTACGTCAAAAATGAAAGTGATATTTCCATCAATTCAATGCAGTTGGTACACTAGGAAATGGCGACATCACTTTTCAAATCCAATTAGCACCTGAATTAAATTCATTTTTCCTGAAAAGTTTATCTTCAATTGTAAGTAATCATTCATTCTCATGACGTATTAGGTTAGTAATTTGCCAAAAGTAATAATTTAATAAAATTCAAATTATATAGCCTCAAAATCCTGTTTTATATTGCTTTTCCATAGAAACCCGATAGGAACAGCAAATAATTGATCCCCTGCCCGTTGAACGCGATCACCATCGTGCAAAACTATTCCGCACCTAAAATTGTTACCCACAGCTTCCCTTAATTTCTTTAATCCAACGAAATCAGTTGGTTTTACAGTTGCCGCTGCTTTGACCTCAATACCCACAACTTTCCATGCTTTTTCCAAAACGAAATCAACTTCGATTTTGTTTTTATCTCTATAATGACTAATACGTACACGATCAGTTGACATTACAGCCAATTTAACAAGTTCTGAATAAACAAAATCTTCAAGCAAGATTCCAAAATGGCCACGGTCATGCTTAATTTTTTCTATGTCAACGCAACGCAGGGCTGACAATAAACCAGTATCCAAAAAATGGATTTTAGGAGTTTTGACCAAGCGCTTAAGGTCATTACGCTGCCAAGGAAAAACACGGCGTAAAATAAACATTTGCTCAAGTAACTGAAGCCAGCGATCAATTGTTTTGCTATCAACGCCAATAATTCGGGATAACGAACTTAAGTTTAGGAGTTGACTAGAAGTTATGGCGGCGTGACTAAGCAATCGTGCGAACATATCAGTTTTTGTAATTTGCGAGAACTCTGCGATGTCTCTTTCAATGAGTGCCTGAGAATAATTAATAAACCAAGCTTGTTGTCTTTGAACATTTTCTCGCAATAAAACTTCAGGATATCCGCCTGACAATACACGTTGTATTAAATCAAAAGTGCGGTATAACTTAATTTCAATGGGAAAATCTCCTTCAAAAGCTTTGGATAAAAAATTAGATGGTTCGGAACTTGAAATTTCAGTCTGACTAAGGGGCAAAAGTTCTACGGTTTCGACACGTCCTGCAAGTGAATCTAATGAATGTGCTCCCGTAAACAGTTCCACGGACCCCGTTAATAGAAACCGGCCCGGGCGGGTATCTTCGTCAACAGCTTTTTTAATTGCCAAAATTAATTGAGGAGCACGTTGAACTTCGTCAATAACGGCTCTATCTAAATCACGAATGAAGCCAGTTGGATCTTCATTTGCAAAATCGCGGGATTGAATATCATCAAGCGTTACAAAGCTCATTCCACGATTGCTTGCAATCTGTCTAGCAATAGTGGTTTTTCCAGATTGCCGCGGCCCAACAATAGCAACAACACGGGTATCGTTTAACGCAATCCTGACTTTTTCATCTATGTGCCTTGGAAATAGTTTTTGTGAGTTCATTGTAACGATACATCTTGAAACAATAAATTTGCTATTTTTTTAATTTCTATGTCAGATTTTTGGACAAGTTGTTATTTATTAATATCAGAATAAAATATCATCAAATTTGGAATAGAAGAAGGTAAATTTTGGAATGCATATTAAAAAATAATAATCTATAGATGTCTTCACTTCGAAACTAAAGTCAATGACGGACATAAAAATTCAGTCATGTTCGTTTCTTGAAGCCTTGAGTAGTAAAATATGAAAAGTAGAATTCATGACTTCTTTTGTTTAATCCGGAAGTTGAAATTTCAAAAAGTCGCGTATCTCAGTGATTTTTTACAATAAATGATACTCGATTCTTTTGAAGTCTGCTAAAATCCGTATCATTATTATCGTAAATATTTTGCCGCAGTTAAAATATCTAGGTCTCAATTTCTAACCAACTTTTCGATACGAATTTTGAAAAGTTTATTTGTCTCATTAATTTTATCGGCAAGTGGCCTCATATCTTCAATCAACAGCTGAACATTTATATCAACGCCAATGTAAAAATCAGGTACAAGAACTTCCAGGCGGTTGGTTGATTTGGATTAATACCAGCAATTGACAAAAACTTGCGATGCTTGAGCACTTATGTAAGGTCGCATGAATCCTATGGAAACACGATCTCCAAATAATCTCAAAAATGGATAAGCTATAACTGACATTCAGGAAATTGCATTAAGGCTCCTTGAATTTATTTAATACGAAAACGCGGTCCTTGAAGCCAAAATTGTACGGAAATAGAATGCTCTTCAGAAAAGATATTCTTATAATAATAACCAGCAACGGTAACGGTACCTGATATGCCTTATTTTAAGTCAGGAATTAAATGACATATAGTGAACTTGTAATCGCCGTTGGTACGATTTTAACAGTTATTGGTATCATCGGGATTCTCTGGTCTATTTGGCGAGTAATGATTGCTAAGTCAAGAAATAAAGAAAACGAAAACAATACCGTTTTGAATGAAGCGATTAAAGCCGTGGTACCTATTAACGTTGCTGCCTTAATTCTGTCATTCCTTGGGCTCATACTTGTGATTTTTGGTATTGTTTTAAGTTAAAAAGATTTTGATAAGCTTTTGATTTATATTAAAAATATAAAATAATGCAGTAATGCTTATATCTGTTAAACTGTAATAAATTTGATTTTTGACTCTGTTTACAATGACAAAATTCAAAATATACTGAAGATGTGTTTATCTTTCATGAGTTGTCAAAAATGACCTTTCATTTTCTTACAGAAAAATATGCTGTTTCGCCTCAAATTACCCCTGATGATGTCAGCAAAATAAAGGAAGCTGGATTCACTACCATCATCTGCAACCGCCCAGATTCAGAAGTACCGGAAGTCAATCAAGCTTCACAAATTCGCACATGGACAGAATCCATTGGTTTAAAATTTGAAGAACTACCGATTACTCATCAAACCATGACCCCCGATGTCGTTGAGCAGCAACGAGAAATCGTTGGTGCCTCTCAGGGTCCTGTTCTTGCTTATTGCGCCTCTGGGACACGCTGTTCAATCATTTGGGCCCTAGGCGCAGCTTTGCATCAAATGCCCATTGATGATATACTCGCAATCACACGAAATGCCGGATATTCACTCGATAACTTGCGTCCCACTTTTGAAGCTGCCTCTAAGGTCACACGAAAGTAATTTGCGTAGTCATCATTCATAACCTCAAATAATGTCACGGGATTATGCAATACAACTGACAAACAGTTCAAATCGATAATGAACAAACGCACTATAGTTCGAATCTCTTGGGAAGCAAAACCCGAAATGCACCGCCAAGATATCCATCAAGATACCGAATATCGCCACCTAATCGAGCCATAATCTCACGGCAAATTGCCAAACCTAAACCCGCCCCCTGCTCTTTTTCGTTTCCAACTCGCGTAAATTTTTCAAATACAGCGACTCTTACGGCTTCTGGAATTCCGCTTCCATTATCCAAAAAATCGATAGCAATATCATTGTTTAGCGTATGAACGCGAATAAGTAATTCTGGCTTCATTGCATCACAGTATTTTCGTGCATTGACAATAAGGTTAATAAAAACTTGCACAAGGCGATCTAAATCGGATTGAATTATGATAGCTTCATTTTCCAGCACACGAAAAATTTCAATCTCAGAATGGGCTCCCGTTTGTGCCGTCAGGACAGCTTGACTAATGATCTCCCTTAATCGACATTCCCGTGAATTTAATGTCACTTTTCCACTTTCAAGCACGCTCAAGTCCAAAAGATCATCCAGTAGTCGCGTTAAACGCACCGCCTCATCATTGATGATTCCAGCATAACGTTTTTTCTCGACTTCATTGAGGAATACATCGTCACGCATGATTTCAGAAAATGTTCGAATTGACGTCATAGGTGTACGCAATTCGTGACTGATTTGACTTAAGAATGCATCTTTTTGAGTTGATAGCTGAGTTAGCTTCTGATTAGCCTCACGGAGTTTATTCGCAGTCACTGTCAATTCTTCTGACTTTTCTTCAAGTTGATTAGAATATTCAAGTATTTTAGCACTCTCGTCGGCAACAGCGAGTAAATCCTCTACAGAAATTATTGAACCACCAGTTATTTGGCTTACCATCGCATGTGCCGTCGCCGTACCGACCGAACCAGATAACTCTAGTTCAAGAGTTTCAATAAAACCTGGCGTTGGTTGAGGTAACTGATCACGACTTCCTTGCCGCTTTGCTTCTCGTTGAAATAATTCCTGTGCCTGATCAGAACCTAAAATTCTTTGTGCCATCAGCATTAAATCTTCGCTCTGAGCGATTGAACCCGTCCAGCTCGTTGGCTCAATGAACCGACTAAAGACATTTGCAAATTGGGATCCTTGCAAGCGCTCAATAGGCGTTGGAAACGTCACTAATGATATGACGATAAAAATCAATGAATTCAACGATAATGACCAAAACACCGAATGCGTTATTGAATCCATTCCAACTATTCCAAATAACGCCTGTGGACGTAGCCAAATCAATCCATAGGGACCATTCTGAATAATTTCATCCGTTAGCGCCCCGCTTGCTCCCAACGCTGGAAGTAATAATGTCCAAACCCAAATAATGAATCCAATTGTTAGTCCAGCAAGAGCGCCGGCCTTTGTCGCACCACGCCAAAATAACCCGCCCACGACTGCCGGAAGAATTTGCGCGATTCCAGCAAACGCAATCAATCCAATGGATGCTAGTGCTGTCCCACCACCGGACAAACGATAATAAAAATATCCGAGTGCCAAAATAACAAAGATTGCAATTCTTCGAGACATTAAGAC
The DNA here is from genome assembly GCA_026710055.1 of Aestuariivita sp. Classification (GTDB taxonomy): domain Bacteria; phylum Pseudomonadota; class Alphaproteobacteria; order Rhodobacterales; family Rhodobacteraceae; genus JAPORY01. The sequence continues at coordinate 9,415 of JAPORV010000244.1, read as the reverse complement.
TAATTTACGTACATCACCAGAAATTAATGCAGCAGTTTCTGCTTTCCAGGATAAGTAAACGGGCATAACTAAATGATTGGATACCATAATTGATAGTGCAATAGCAGAAACAATGACCATTGACGTTGCAGCAGAAAAACCACCAAGAAACGCAAAGATTGCAAGACCATTTTGACCCTCGGATAAGGGTAGACTTAAGACAAATAAATCGGGATTAGATCCAGTCGGCAAATAATCCAAACCAACAACGGCAATTGGAATGACAAACAAACTAATTAACAATAAATAAAGCGGAAATGCCCAAGCCGCTACTCGCAAATGGCTCTCATCTTCATTCTCAACAACCATCATTTGAAACATCCGCGGTAAACAAATAATAGCCGCACCAGCCAAAAGGGTGATTGATGTCCAGCGACCTCCGTTAATCTGCCATAATCCAATCTTTGAAGTGTTAATTCGGGAGAGAATATCTGTTAAGCCATCAGATAATCCCCAGACTACAAAAATACCAACTGCCAATAATGCAAAAAGTTTAACCACTGCCTCAACAGCAACAGCCATTACCACTCCGTGGTGACGTTCATTTGCATCAAGCGTCCTTGTGCCAAATAATATTGTAAATGCTCCAAGACCAATCGCAGCCCAGAGTGCTGTTGATTGTTGTGTTTGAATGACACTATCATCAATCTGAACAAAAACTGACAAAGACAAGGCGATAGACTGCAGTTGTAATGCAATATAAGGCGTAACACTGATAATGCACAGAATTGTCACCGCAATAGCGAGTAAATTTGATTTCCCATATCTTGAAGAAAGTAAGTCAGCGATGGATGTAACGCGTTGACTCCTGCCGATTCGCACAAGTTTTCTTAACCCCCACCACCAACCGATCATCACCAATGTTGGACCGAGATAAATCGTAATATATTCCAATCCAGACCTTGCCGCATAACCGACAGCACCAAAAAAAGTCCAACCAGTACAGTAAACAGATAACGAGAGTGTGTAGACAAAAGGCGATCTGATCCAAAGCCAACTTTTCGAAGCAGCCGCTCGTTCAGCCCAAAACGCCACCATAAAGAGAATTGCTACATAAACTAAACAAATCGTAACCAAAACATTTAGCGAAGTCATTTCATACGTCCGAATCTTCAGACTGATTCGACTTGTCGTACTGCTTTACGTTGTTCTCAATGCCCTTTAGTTTAATTCCTAAAGTAAATGTTAAAAAAATCAAAAATAACCAAACGCAAAAAATAAAAACGGCAACTTCCGTCACCGTTATAGTATATTGTTTATCGCCCGCTTCTTGGGGTGAATTTCCCCATAGTAGCGGTAAAAAAAACAATATAATTCCAAGAATCGGTAACAATTTTGCAGCATCAATAATGCGTCGTTGCCGATAGCTTTTTCGTGACAAAAATTTACCTTCTGGTGCATTCATTACGAATATCTCTGTTCCGCAAGTTCTTGAACAGCCTCAAGTATCTCTTTATTTGAGAATGGTTTAGCAATAAATCGATCAACACCAACTGCTTCAGCTAACTCACGGTCACGGTTTTGCCCTCTTGCAGATAGCATCAATACAGGCACATTTCTCATTTCGGAATTGTCACGGAGATCACGCAATATGTCAATTCCGGAACGCCCCGGCAGCATCATGTCCAAAACAAGAATATCTGGTTTAATGCGTTCGATTTCATTAATTGCAGTGGCGCCATTTACATGCGTATGCACTTTCCATCCCTCGCGAGACAATAAAAACCGAATTGCCTCCGTGATATTTGGTTCATCCTCCACCAATAAAACCTTACCACTCATAATACGGTTCTCCCCAAAACTGTACAGAGATTAGTGTCTAGACCAGTTCAAATATCATTGTCACATCTAAATTTTGATCACTCGTTATTAGTGGGCAATTAATCAAAATATTTTCGTCAACACCGATGGCTCGCGCCTTACTTCACAATCATCTCTCGTACAAATTCGGCACGTGCTACCAACTTGGTATACTGTAATATCTTTTGGTTTAGCAACCGGCACCATTAACATGGATGCGCGATATGTTGCTTCTTGTATAAAACTAGGGTAAACTTGTGGAAATGCAATCGCAAAGCACTCAAAATGATCAATGCCACGCCCAGCTTGCACTACCGTACGCTTAATAGGCGAGTATGGCTGATTTAAGGCGATAAAAATTGGCCAAAGCGGACAAGACTCGCCAAATCGCGGCAGTGTAAAACCATCAATAACCTTTCGAATTAGTATTGCTCCCGAAGCATCACACACAACAAGTCCAACAGACACCCCCAGAATTTCTTTCGTAACTGCGGCCAATCGCCTGAATGCCGCCTCGAAAGAAACATCAAAGGACTTCGCAATTTGTTCCGGATTGATTCCATCAGAAGTTAACACCCTTACCATTAACTCAAACGGCATTTTCTGCGCGTCAATTTGATACTGTTGTAAAAATTTAGCAGCAATCTGGCGTCCTGTGTCACTCGTAAGGAATTGATTTCTGTTGATAATGTGTTCAACTGATTCCTCTCCAATTTCCAGTGATCGAAAATAATGATTATTTGAATCAAGAAATAGTTCAAACTCGTCTTTAGGAGAAGTATGTTGCTTAATATTTTGGATACTTCCATCCAAGTAATCAACCAAAGACTTTGAACTTTTTGATAGACGGAGACTATCTTCATTAAGATTGCGAAAGAACCGATTGCGCCAAGCTGGTCCAATTTCATCATTCTCCACAAGAATCGCTGAAATTGATCGTAATGATGTCGCCGTAGACAAGACTTCATGTATTAATGTCGCAAGATTTTGGTCATAGGTCAATCTATCCGATAGTGTCTCCACAGTTCGTTCGAGAGATGCTATCCGTTGACGATAAGATAGCAATATTGAGACCCAATCAGGAAATCGGCTTGCAAATTGCTCAACGTGATCAATGTCGTTATTCTTTTGTCCCATCGTCATCGCAATATCGCGCAGCGCACCAATGAGTGATGCTTCTGCAGTTTGGGTGAGAAGCGACGAGTCGATTTCCAGCGCCGAAGCGATTTTAAGTAAGAGCTTTCCACCAATTCGACGCTGGTTATGCTCAATCAAATTGAGATAGGATGCTGAAATCCCGACTTTTTTGGCCAAATCTATTTGACGAATACCAAGTGTTAAACGCCGTTCACGAATTCGGCTACCGCTCATAAATTCACGCGACATTATTTCAAAATAATTTTGTTGACCTCAAAAAAATTGCTGCACTGCAATGTAATTAGTTTTACAAATTTTTCAAATTTATTTTTCAAAATTTTACAAAAATTATATTTAAATAAAGTGCATTGTTGATAAATTTGCATTTTCACTCATTGTTTCTTCTATGAGATTACTTTTTAACGACTGCGAAACGCAGGAATTATAAAGTCGTAAATATAGACTAAAGGAGGATATAATGTCCAAATCTGATGTCACTCGTCGTGGCATACTTCAAGGTGGTGCAATTGCAAGCGCAGGTTTTGCTGTGCCAACGATTTTTTCTGCTAACCGTGCCTCGGCATTTACAAATGAACCCACAGGCAGCACTGCGACGCTTGGTTTCAACGTCCCGCAGACTGGACCCTATGCAGACGAAGGCGCAGACGAACTAAGGGCGTATAAACTGGCTGTAGAGCATCTCAACGGGGAGGGCGATGGCGGAATGATGAATACATTTTCGTCAAAGGCACTCAACGGTAACGGTATACTCGGGAAAAAAGTTGAATATGTAACGGGTGATACTCAAACCAAGTCAGATGCAGCGCGTGCGAGTGCCAAATCAATGATCGAAAAAGACGGTGCTGTAATGATAACAGGCGGCTCATCTTCGGGTGTTGCTGTTGCAGTGCAGGCTCTCTGCCAAGAAGCTGGCGTCATTTTCATGGCGGGTCTCACACATTCCAACGACACCACAGGTAAAGACAAGCGTGCTAACGGTTTCCGCCATTTCTTTAATTCATACATGTCTGGCGCTGCGTTAGCCCCAGTATTGAGAAATGCCTACGGTGATGATCGAAAAGCATATCATTTAACTGCCGACTATAACTGGGGTTATACTACAGAGGAAGCAGTGCGGTCATCAACTGAAGCACTTGGTTGGGAAACCGTCAATGCAGTAAAAACACCTCTAACTGAAACTGACTTCTCATCCTACATTGCGCCCGTCTTACAATCGGGTGCCGATGTCTTGGTTTTGAATCATTATGGCGGTAACATGGTTAACTCTTTAACCAATGCCGTTCAGTTCGGTCTGCGTGATAAGGAAGTTAATAGTAAGAATTTTGAAATTGTCGTACCGCTTTATTCACGGCTGATGGCCAAAGGTGCAGGTGCCAACGTCAAAGGCATTCTGGGATCAACTAATTGGCATTGGTCATTGCAAGATGAAGGTTCGAAAGCTTTCGTACGCTCATTCGGCACAAAATATGGTAACCCTCCTTCTCAGGCTGCGCATACATGTTACGTGCAAGCATTACTTTATGCCGATGCTGTGGAACGTGCAGGATCTTTTAATCCGTGTGCTGTTGTTGAAGCACTTGAAGGATTTTATTTTGATGGTATGGGCAACGGACCAACGCTTTATCGCGCGAAAGATCATCAGTGCTTCAAGGATGTATTGGTAGTAAAAGGTAAAGAAAATCCAAGTAATGAGTTTGACTTACTTGAAGTCGTTGAAATCACTCCTGTATTGCAGGTCATTTACCCAGACGATCACCCACAGTTTTCCGGTGGCGCGCTTGGTACTTGTAATTCAGGTGCGTAAAGTCAAACGCAAGTTTGTTCAAAGAATTTAGTTTCAAAAATCTTTTGAATATACTGATAAAAAAAGTTGTTTCGCCTTGTCTCTTTTAGGCGAAACAACATTAACTGTCACATAGGTGATCATTATGGACGCCATTATTTTGCAGATCATGAATGGCCTTGACAAAGGCTCAGCATATGCGCTCATTGCCCTTGGGCTTACATTAATTTTTGGAACACTCGGTGTTGTAAACTTCGCTCATGGAGCACTCTTTATGATCGGTGCATTTTGTGCCGTCACAATTAGTCGAATTTTAGCCCTTAGCCATCAAATTATTGACGAGAGCAAGACCGACTTTCTTGGAAATCCACTAAAAGTAGATGTTCCATATGTCTACGAATGGTTTGGGTCAAATGTTGGTGATGCTATAATTGACTGGGCGGTACCAATATCAATAGTGTTCACAATTCCTGTCATGATTTTTCTGGGTGTAATAATGGAACGGGGTCTTATAAAGTATTTTTATAAACGACCTCATGCAGACCAAATTCTTGTGACATTCGGTCTTGCAATTGTCCTGCAGGAAATAATCAAATATTTTTTTGGCGCTAATCCAATACCTACACCTGCTCCATCGGCTTTTGTTGGTAGTTTTGATTTTGGTGCCTTAGTTGGGTTTGATACCAACCAAATAATTTATCCATACTGGCGTTTGGTTTATTTCCTGTTTTCCGCGATAGTCATCGCGGCTGTTTTCGCTTTTTTACAATTCACAACCTTTGGAATGGTTGTTCGTGCTGGTATGGCCGACCGAGAAACAGTTGGTTTGCTTGGAATAAATATAGATCGCAAATTTACAATAATGTTTGGACTTGCTGCCGCTGTTGCCGGGTTAGCAGGGGTCATGTATACGCCGATCAATTCTCCAAATTACCACATGGGTATGGATTTTTTAGTATTGAGCTTTGTTGTGGTGGTAGTGGGGGGAATGGGTAGTCTACCGGGTGCCGTCTTGGCGGGATTTTTATTAGGTGTCCTTCAAAGCTTTGCCTCAATGGCAGTTATCATTGACTTGATTCCCGGAATTAATCAGGTGATCATTTATCTTGTTGCAATCATTATTTTGCTCACCCGCCCGCGTGGTCTTATGGGACAAAAAGGCGTTATGGAGGATTGATCTATGTTTGGATTAAACCAGAAAGACGGTCAACTTATTTTAATTATAGCGATATTGGTATTTCTGGCACCATTTCTTCTTAACCCATTTCCAGTTGAGTCGGAACTAGCGCAGTTCAACGCTGGATATCCTGACTTAATGCAACGATTCATCATTTTTGGAATATTCGCGATTGGTTTCAATATCTTATTCGGCCTTACAGGTTATCTGAGCTTTGGTCATGCAGCATTTTTAGGTGTCGGTTCCTATTCAGCCGTTTGGATGTTTAAGTTGTTAAGCATGAATATCATTCCTGCAGTTATTCTTGCGGTACTTGTATCGGGAGTATTCGCGCTTGTTATTGGATATATTTCACTACGTCGATCAGGGATTTACTTTTCAATTTTAACACTTGCATTTGCACAAATGTCTTTTGCATTAGCATATTCAGTCCTTACACCAATTACCGGCGGTGAAACAGGTTTACAACTGGCATTGGATGATCCGCGGATTTTGGGTCAGCAAATTACAGAGCAGGGTAATATTCCTGTTCCAAGTTTATTTGGGCTTGAGATGCGTGATTCGATGGATGTTGTGATAGGACCGTGGCTCTTTACTTTTAACGTCGGCTATTATGTTTGTGCGATCATTATGATGATTTCATTTTATATCGCAGTTCGGATCTTTCGATCACCATTTGGGATGATGTTGCGTGCGATCAAATCAAATCAACAACGCGTAAACTACACGGGGTTATATTCTCGACCATATATGCTTGCAGCCTTCGTTGTTTCAGGAATGTATGCCGGATTAGCCGGCGGATTAATGGCAGCGATGGATCCTTTGGCTGGCGCAGAGCGGATGTTCTGGACTGCAAGTGGTGAGGTTGTTTTGATGACGATCCTCGGCGGTGCGGGAACATTAATTGGGCCGGTTCTTGGTGCGGGTATGATTAAATATATGGAAAACATCATTTCAAAAATTAATGAGACAATTCTGCACGAATGGTTTCGTTGGATGCCGGACGGAATCGAAGATCTTGTTGTGACGCTAATTTATCCTTTTATCGGCAAAGGTTGGCACTTAACCCTTGGCATTATTTTTATGGTCGTCGTCATTTTCTTACCCGGCGGACTGGTTGAAGGTGGTCAGCGCATTATGCGCTTGTTTCGGAGACGTAGTAAATCACGAAACACAACCAATTCATCAGATACCTTTGATTCAGCAAGTTAGGAAAATCAGACAATGGGGATCTTGGAAGTCAAAAATGTCAGAAAACGTTTTGGTGGTTTACAAGCGCTATCCAATGTCAATTTGAGCGTTACGGAAAACTCAGTACATGCGATTATTGGTCCTAATGGTGCTGGCAAGTCTACACTATTGAATTGCTTTGTCGGTAAACTGATTCCAGACAGTGGATCCGTTATGTTCGATGGGCAATCTGTTCTTGGGCGTGCACCGCATGAAATCAATCAAATGGGAATTTCGAGAGTATTCCAAACCCCAGAGATTTTTGGTGATCTTTCGGTGATGGAGAATATGATGATTCCTTGTTTTGCTAAGCGTGACGGAGCTTTTGAATTCAATGCTGTTTCAGCGATTAGCAGTCAAAAAGATATTATTGAGCAAGCAGAGCAAGTACTTGAAGACATGAATATGGTCAATAAACGTCATATGCACGCATCAGCGCTGTCACGAGGTGATAAGCGAAGATTAGAAATAGGTATGTGCTTGAGCCAAGAACCTAGATTATTGCTCCTTGATGAACCTACCGCAGGTATGGCCCGGGCTGATACGAATAATACAATTGACCTTTTAAAGGAAATTCGTGATAAGCGGAATATCACTATTGCAATCATTGAGCATGATATGCATGTTGTATTTTCCCTTGCTGAACGCATTACCGTACTTGCTCAAGGAGCGCCTTTGGTTGAAGACACACCTGAAAATATCAAAGGCCACCCTAAAGTACGCGAAGCATATCTTGGCGAAACGGTGTAGGGAGACATTTAATGACTGTTAACCTTGATCTCGCAAGAGGCGTCAGTTTAGCCTCAACCGCCCCGGCTTTTTTGTCAGTGTGGGATTTACATGCATATTACGGTGAGAGTTACATTGTTCAAGGAATTTCATTCAACGTACATGAAGGTGAAATTCTTGCCTTACTGGGTCGAAATGGTGCTGGCAAGACATCCACTCTACGTTCGCTCGCGCGGTTGGAAAATCCACAAGTCACAGAAGGCGAAATATGGTTGGATCATGCGCCACTTCATAAGATGACATCATTTGAAGCATCGGCGCAAGGGCTTGGGATTGTACCTGAAGATCGTCGAATTATTCCTGGACTAACCGTCGAGGAAAACCTAAAGTTAGCGCAAATTGCACCACCCGTCGGTTGGTCACTTCATCGAATTTATGAGCTTTTTCCACGACTCAATGAGCGTCGATCTCAGGAAGGTACAACACTTTCAGGGGGTGAACAGCAAATGCTATCTATCGCACGTGCTTTAGCGCGGGATCTTAAAGTATTGCTTTTGGATGAGCCATATGAAGGGCTTGCCCCTGTCATTGTTGATGAGATTGAAAAAACTCTTATTCATATTAAGGAACAAGGTATGACAACGATTATTGTTGAGCAAAATGCTGTTCGTGCGTTAGAATTAGCCGACCGTGCGATCATTTTGGATACCGGTGGTATTGTATTTGATGGGACTGCCTCCGAAGTTCTGGAGAATGATAAATTGCGTGCGGAGTATTTGGCAATCTAACAGATTTTCAATTTTTTACTCAAAAATGCCATTTTTTATTTTGTCAAACGCCCCACTCAAGCATAAAGAAGAATGGTAGTGAGGGGTCTGAAGAAGAATTTTAAATGGGGAATGTTATCACTTTTTCAAACAAGAAATTGCACTGTCTGAAATATAAAGGAGAATTAATTCTCCAATGTACAATACCTAAAATTATTTACTCTGTATTGCGTAGTAATAAAGTCACTTGCAAAAATCGGCGGAAATTTTGAATATAATGGTGGAAGAAGGGGTTAGATAAGATCAAAGCAATCGCTCGATGGATGCAAGCCCTCAGAAGCTGATTTCTCAACAAAATCGGCTCACATCATCACCATAGGGAGCAGAGTACGAACATCCGCGCAGGCAGAACCCGTCGACGGCATGTGCCTCGACGCCAAAACAGAATGAACGGTGCTGTCAGGTGCGCAGTCTAAGCAACTGATCAACAGTCAGAGCGAATATGCCGAAAAACCAATGACACGCCAGCAATTCCCGCTAATTTTTTTATTCAATCATTTCAATTACTTACAAAAATCAATAGAAAAATTCTTCGGTGACTTTTGAGTTGAATATGTGAGAATGTTCGCAATCATCATCAACATCAAGCAGGTTCATGAAACAGTCTTTCCGAAAGTATCTATCAATGCCAGGGTTGCTCAAGAGTGTGGGCACCTCCTTTGCCGCGCTTCC
>JAPORV010000356.1 GCA_026710055.1 Aestuariivita sp. | reverse complement strand
AGCGACGCAAGTCTCAAGGGTTCACCTCATCCAGGCGCTCGCGCATAGAGGTATCCGATGGGGGGTTGTCTCTTCCATGAGAGCGTTCGGAGGTTGGAGGCATGGGTTGTGTCTCCCTGATTGCGCATCATGACATCAAACTGAAGGAGCGATGAGACCTTTTGATGAAACACCGCCAGCGCCGACAGGAGGCAATCTTTTAGGGTAATGGACCGGGTACGACGCTCATCGGGAAGCGCGACAAAGGAGGTGCCCACACTCTTGAGCAACCCTGGCATTGATAGATGCTTTCGGAAAGACTGTTTCATGAACCTGCTCGCTTTTTATGATTGTTGCGAGCACTCTCACATATTCAACTCAAAAGTCACCGAAGAATTTTTCTATCGATCTTTGTAAGCAATTGAAATGATTGAATAAAAAAATTAGCGGGAATTGCAGTGGACAAACTTGACGCCAGAGACTATAAGAACGTCAGAAATGTGGATCAGGCGTTCCAAGCTAAGAAGATTTCTGGCCGCAAGCCCGTCCGGGCGGGATTCCATGCCGACAAGGGGCGGCGAGCAGATTCCAGAATCCAGAGAGACGAGGCCAGAAATGACCCGTTTTTTCATGCCGTCAGGGCATTGTGCCTGACGTTTCGTGCCCGCCAAGGGTGGCCGGAGGTAAGAAATACAAGGAAAGGCACGAATCATGACGATCTACCGAATCTCGGAAGGCGATGCGTTACCGGTCGAGGAAACCACCTTTGGTGCTGAAGGCATTCTCGAACGCCGGCACTTGCAGAGGATGTTCAGACGGTCGATCGATATTCTCGTGCCGGATGCCATGGTTCTGGCAGAAGAATACGGAGACTGGGTGGACAGCCGTAGGCGAGTGGACCTTCTTTGCCTGGACCGGAGCGCGCGACTCATCGTGATAGAACTGAAGCGCACGGAGGACGGTGGATACATGGATCTGCAGGCCGTCCGCTATGCCTCCATGGTGTCCCACATGACCTTCGCCTCGGCTGTGCGTGCACATCAGGCATTCTTGGACGAGCACGGAATGGAGAAAGATGCCGAGCAACGCCTGCTGCAGTTCCTCGACTGGGATGAACCTAAAGAGGACGAGTTCGCGGCGGAAGTGGCAATAGTCCTTGGGTCTGCCGACTTCTCGAAGGAACTCACGACTGCGGTCATGTGGCTATCCGAGCACGACATTGATGTCAGATGCATTAAGCTCAAGCCTTACAGGCTGGGAAAGGAGGTTCTCATCGACATCGTTCAGATCTTTCCCCTTCCGGAAGCGGCCGACTATCAGGTTCGCGTCAGGGAAAAGGAGCGCGAAGAGCGCCGCTTGAGAATCCAGGACCGCGACCTGACCCGATTCCAATTGACCATCGGGGACCAGGTCCATGAAAGGCTTCCGAAGCGCCGTCTCGCGTTCTTGGTGATTCGAGAGGCCGTGGCCCGAGGGGCTAAACCTCTTGACGTGTGTCCTAGCAGCAAGTGGCTGATCGTGTCCGGGGACCAGGACGAGGAAGGTCTCATGACGGCGGAGCGCGATAATACCAGTTCGAAATCGAGCGTTGACCGGTTCTACACAAAGGACTGCGACCTTTTGCGGAGAGGGGCCATGACGTATGCGCTCACGAAAATGTGGGGACAGGACACGCTGGCAGAAGTCGATCAGGTCATTGACCGGTTCGGACTGGATGGAGTCTCTTACAAGGCGATTGATTGAGACCGGTCGCGTTCAAAACCTGCGTATTCCATTTCTTGTTGCAACGGCCTCGCATCCTGTGGCGATCGGAGCCGATATCCGCCTTGCACAGACGGTCGTTAACGTTAGTCGGCTGTGCACCACCGTAAACGACCGCCTGGGAATGGTGACGATTACCGGCATAGAAGTGAATCGGCAGACCTTGCCATAAGGGACTGGACGTCCTCACCCGACACACAGGGCGGCGGTTTCGGAGGCCGTCTATCATTGGTTAACACGTCAAAGGCCGCTTCAAGCGGCCGATCGAAAGATGCGGGATACCTCAATCCTGCAACGCGGCCCATATTGGCGTGCGCCCGACGCTAAGCAGCGGTTGTCACGTTTCACTCCAAGAAAAAAAGTGAACTCATCCGTTCGGACCTTATCGTGATATTTACGTCTTGTACTCCGAAAGCCCTATCCCGTATCGCGCCCTTGTTCGGCGGTTCACACGGGTAAACTATAATCCATTCTCAAGTCTCATCGGGTGGCGAGGTGTTACTCCACTAGTGAGACCGGCCGCACTTTATTGATTTCCATGCACCGTTTTGATCTATTTTATGCAAAGGGCTTAAATGGGATATTTAAATCGTGTCAGGTCCGCTTTGACTGATTCGTAATCGCTGCGTTCGTTCAGCTCGACTTCAGCAAAACCACCGTCGACAATAAGGACGTTACTGAATAGAGACATAGAAAATTGCTTTCCCTCGGTGAGAAAAGCGGTAGCATTGCTCATCTGCCCAACCAGTCCCTGAAGACCCTTTTGCAGTTCTATGGAATCGTTTTTGAGGATGGCCTCTCTAAACCGTGACAGGTCAACATACGAATTCCCCTTGTTGAGATGCGTGTAAGTAAAAACGCCATGTTCAAGATACTCTTTTTCGTGCGATTTTTCATCAGGTAAACAGGAAACAAGGCTATCTTTAAGACTGAAACCCTCAAATAATTCATAAGCTTCGATCACCAACTTGACCAAAAACGCGCCAGAATAGCAGGAATCTAAGAAAACACCGATCCTGCGTCGATCACTGAGACCGACATCTTCCGCCTGTAGCTCAAGAAAGCGCGTTGGAGAAAGAGAGCCTCTTGATAAAACCAGGTTACCGGTACTGTCTTGTCCGTGGCCAGCGAAAAAAAGATTCAGACCAAAAACTTCCGGGAAGTTGCGCAATTGACCGCTCATGCATTTTATTGTTGTTTCAACATCATGAAGATTGGGATCGATCAGAACAACACGCAATTCATCAGGCAATCCAGGACTGAGCTTTTTCCACGATTTGCTAACGCTTTCGGCGTCATTGTATGTGTATCTAAGTTTAGCTCCGCCGCGGGAATGGATCTCACCGTAGCGGGTTTGGAAGGGTGTGATTCTCATATGGTGTGGAGCGAATTTTGTAAGCCTTTGATATGACACGATAATTGTTTTTCGAATTTTGCTCATCACGCAAGATTCGCTTGATTTTGCGAAACTTCGTCCGATCGATCTACATTTTTCCCTATCTGGCCTTTTTCGCGGCTGCTATTTACTTGTGTTGGGAATGTGGTAGAGTGCTCCCACACCATATGAGAACCACACCCGTTTGGAATACGGCGATTGACCGGGGCCAGAAGCTGCGATAATGATGTTGGCAGTTAACATATCACGGGAAGAGCAGGGAACTTTTGGGGTATAGACATAGTGATGAAATCCAAAATCCAGAAAATTATCAGATAACATTTTCTTTTTGTCTGACGTCATTGATTTTCACTCTAAACTGAATTTCCATTTTGCTGAATTGTCAAGTTATTGAAAATATGTACAGTGATTCCCGTTAACTCGGGTGAATACTAATGGTGTCATTCGAACTCTAAGTCTTTGAGAAAACTAGAAAAAAATGTTCCAAAAATAATATTAAAGTTTCAATTTTCGTGCAGAAATTTTACGAAAAATATTTTTTAAATTATGTAACTGATATGAAATAAAAAAATTCTGGCGGGAATTGCTGAAGCTAAAACTTGTTGAGAATTTCACTGATTTTTTATCGCAATTGCAATCGGATAAGCCGACAGAAAACGAGCGTACAATATCGAAACCCATAGTAAAATGGCAAGCAGTTGATGAAAAATTGCAATCTGCCATGGTGCAGCATACAAAACTGTTACTATTCCTAGTACAACTTGTAATATCAGCACTAACAAAACCATATTAAATGCAGTACGAGTTCGCTGGTGAGCTGATTTTCCTCCAAAAATCCAAACTATAAATCCAAATACTGATAAGACATATCCAAGAACGCGATGGATAAATTGAACTAAACCTGGATTTTCAAAAAAATTCCGCCATACTGGTTCAAATATAAAAGCATCCACTGGGAAAAACTGACCACCCATTAGTGGCCAATCATTATAAGTCTGACCTGCATCAATTCCAGCTACTAAAGCGCCAACCATGATCTGTAAAAACAAAAAATATAATAATCCTGTCGCTAAGCCAAATTGTTTTTTTTCCTTAATTCGACGTGCCTGGATTAGTTCCCGTTCTTCACGAGTAAGAAGAAAAATATACCAGGAAATAAATCCCAAAACCAAAAATGCGAGCCCAAGATGAATTGATAATCGATATGACGCAACGTCCAATAAACCTGTTCCGGGATTAACTCCAGACATCACCATCCACCAACCAACAAAGCCTTGCACCCCCCCTAACCCACCAATGAGTAATAGACGAGCTGTCCAACCAACCGGGATTCTCCCTCTAAGAAAAAACCACGAAAATCCAATAGCCCAGACAAAACCAATTATGCGACCGAACTGGCGATGTCCCCATTCCCACCAGTAAATTATTTTGAAATCATCCAGTTGCATCCAACTCTTTTGTAACCGCCACTCGTCAATTTGTTTGTACCGTTCAAATGCAACAACCCATTCTCCTTCACTTAATGGTGGTAAAATTCCAGAAAATAATTCCCATTCAGTGATTGATAACCCACTGTCGGTTAACCGCGTTAGTCCACCAATCAAAATCATAATGGTAACAAGCAGAAAAAGACATATTAACCAATATCGAATTGCCGTTCGTGCTTGACTGCGACCTTGCTCAATAACATTGGTTTTCTGCGGTTCATTTTGTGAGTGTCCACTCACTTCTTCAAATATATTCCGTCTAACACTCATGACTTTAACCTCAAATCCAATCAGACTGTCATTTACTTATGAATTCTCACTCGCTATTAGTCTTTTTTCCAACGAGCAAATTGACGCAATATGCCATGTAACATCTGAACATCAGCTTTGGTTAACGGCAAGCGTGACCAAAAATTACGTAGATTGCGTTTCATACTTATTGACTTTGTATCTGGATAAAAGAAACCAATCTCAGATAATTGCTCTTCGTAGTGATTCGCAAGAGCCTCCAATTCCTGTGCAACTGCCCACTTTGTATGAGATATTTTCGTAACTTTGGGTGTAGAGTTTGTTCTTTGGCGAAGTAATTCATATGCGATCAGAAGTACGCAATGAGAAAGATTTAATGAAGGACTTTGCGGATTAACAGGAACTGATATAAGAGCGTTAGCACACATAATATCATCATTTTCAAGGCCAGAACGCTCAGGGCCAAACAAAATACCAATTTTTTCGCCTTGCGCAAGCTTTTCAACGGTGATTTTCATCGCCTGTTCTGGAGTATAAATAGATTTTATCATATCACGACTTCGTGCTGTCGTTGCAAATACAAAACTACAATCAAAAATGGCTGCTGAGATTGATTCAATAATGATAGCTTCTTCTAAAAGTCGTCCAGCACCGCTAGACATTGCAACAGCTTTTGAATTGGGCCAGCCATCTCGTGGAGATACGATCCGCATTTTATCCAACCCAAAATTCCACATTGCACGAGCTGCTGCACCAATATTTTCACCCATTTGAGGACGAACCAACACAATAAGTGGTTGTAATCCGAAGGTAGGCATTTCATTCTTCCCAAAATTTTTAAAGCAAAGTTTCTGCAACAATACAAATTATATATTTGTTAACTATCTGATCATTTTTGATTTCAAAGGAGTTGACATGCATAAAACTGAATGTTCACAGATTTACTTGACAATACCATTATCCTTAAAAACAAAAGATTTTGTTGAACAACTGAAACAAATTCTAGATCGGTTTGACATTGCTTGTTTACGCCTGAACGCGATAAAAAAAGATGATGATAAAGCGGAGAAACTTAACCACATTATAAATCAATATCGTGATTTAGCACATGCAAACAATATTCCCGTTTTGGTAACTGACAACATTCATATCGCGAAGATAAACCATCTCAATGGCGTTCATCTAGAAACCGAATTAAACAAAATCCGTTGGGCACGTAGACAACTTGGAAAGGACGCAAATATTGGTGCTTTATGTGGCCTTTCGCGTCATAAAGGATTAATCGCGGCAGAGTCAGGTGCCGATTATATTAGTTTTAATACATCAAAGGCGAAATCGCAAAATCACAACAATGAAACCCCTACATTAGCGTTGTTTCAGTGGTGGTCAGAAGTGATTGAAATCCCCGTTGTCGCAGAAGCGGGACTATCACTGAAAGAAGTTGAACAGCTAGCGCCATTTACAGACTTTTTTGTATTCGGTGATGAAATTTGGTACAGTGATAATCCGATAATTGAATTAGCAAAACGAATAGACATTATCGAAAAAGGGCACGCTTTAACTGGAAAGTCTATTTGTTTGGCGTGATAATTAGTGCTAAAGACTGTGTTTTCAACCTGCGAATATATTTTATTTTTCAAATAACACAGAAGCAACTGCAGCGCCAAGGTTCATAAATTGAACATTCAGGAATCCCGCTGCGTTGCGTTTTATTTGTGCAGTGTGTAAGAACTAAAAATACGATGTCGATTTTCGCGCTCATCCAATTAGTTTAATTTAACATCAGAAATCATATAGTATCATGTCTACCCCATTTGATGACGAACAGCTGGCAAAACGTAGTGGCATTCTTGGTGGACTGCGTGCTTCATTTTTAACTGGATTAATCGTTATATTACCAATTGGCTTAACCATTTGGTTAATTTGGGCTGTCATTGGATGGGTTGATGGATTTATTCTCCCACTCATTCCTTATCAACTTGATTTAGATCAATATATTGGGATCAACCTACGTGGTATTGGTGTCGCAATTTTTCTGATTTTCACAACGATTGTTGGGTGGATTGCAAAAGGATTAATTGGACGATCACTTATCAGATTAGGTGAAAGCATCGTTGAACGCACGCCCGTCGTTAGATCGATTTATTCTGGAATAAAACAAATCGCTGAGACAGTTCTTGCACAGTCAGAGCGGAATTTTGAAAAAGCGTGCTTAATTGAATATCCAAGGAAGGGTATCTGGGCCGTTGGATTTATTTCGACAACAACGCGCGGGGAGGTATTAGAGAAAGCTAATTACGACGACGAAATGGTATCGGTATTTGTACCGACAACCCCTAATCCTACTTCTGGCTTTTTACTTTTTTTTCCAAAATCAGATATTCGAGAACTCAAAATGTCACTTGAAGATGCCGCCAAGCTGGTTATTTCCGCTGGATTAGTGTATCCAGATGAACGTAACCCCAATCCTGACAAATAAAAGCAACTTAATTTTTTAAAATGATCGACAGTAGCATATAAAATTACGTGTACTTCTTTGACCAAAATGAGCATAATTAATTGAATTATGGTTACAAAAAAACAAAAAAGTAACTATTCTCTCTTCGTTATAAAGATTTTTATAGTGCTCCTGTAAAAATAATGATCGACCCCTTGTCATATAACATCAAGCGGAATTAGAGGGGATTATAAAGACTGCGGCACGAAACTGAATTACGTTACTCCCTCGCACAAATCCGTACATACGCAGTACCGCATATGGCTTTTACTTCAGATAAGACGACTCGTGAATTGACGTAATCATATCGCCCATGTATGAACACCTTCCGCCGTTTCTACGTACCGCACGTGCTATGTGCACCCGATTTTCCTTTCGCTCCACATCCTCCGCCAAGCCCTTCCGTTCTTTGCTCGTTGCGTCCTCACAACTATGGACAAATCTGACCTTTCTCAACCGTTCATCTCCACGCTTGAATTTCTCCTTTGCTTTGCATCCCTGTACGACCGCAGGGTAACTGAGAGATCTCACGAGTCCCAACAATATGCTTGTTGTCAGTGCAATAGCTCTTCAACTTGAGTGGGCTCCTCTTCGCCTCACCATCTCGTAGCGGCTCTAGGGCGTTGCCTTCAGCCATATGGAAAGCCTTGTCACATCCTGCCTGAAGTACTTTTTGAGACTCAATAACTTTGCCGGCACATGCCATTACCGACACGTCACTATATATCTCGTGGTATACGTTGGGTTAAAAGTAGTAGTAAGCCTTTTTTTCTAAGGGACGCGCGCCCGCTCCATACTGACAGTTAACCTAGTGTACCGATATTAACACTAGAACAATATTAAAATACTACTACGATACAGTAGAAAAAATCAACTGATTTCAGGGAACGAGAAATTGCCAAAAAATAAATTCAGTAACCGAAGAATGTGTTGTCTCTAAACACTCACAATAGCTAAATTGAAAAAATCATCAATGTCCATAAAAACGATTCTGTACGAGATTATTTCGTTGATGATTGGTGAGTTCTTCGGTAATTAAGAATGCCAACTCTAACGCTTGTGAGGCATTCAATCGAGGATCGCAAACTGTATTATACCGTGAAGAGAGATCTTCATCCGTTAACGCACGAATGCCTCCTATACACTCAGTAACATCCTGACCAGTCATTTCAAAATGAACACCACCCGGAATAGCTCCTTCCGCGTAGTGAACTTCAAAGAACTCACGAACTTCTTGTAAAACACTATCAAATGAACGCGTTTTATATCCTGTTGATGACTTAATTGTGTTACCATGCATAGGATCGCAGATCCACACAACATTAGCACCCTCTTCCTGAACTACTTTCAACAACTTTGGCAAATGATCGCAAATCGTTCCAGCACCATACCTAGAAATAAGCGTCAAACGTCCAGATTCATTATTTGGATTGAGTTTTTTAAGCAGAATTTTCAAATCATCTATTTGCATTGACGGTCCGCATTTTAAACCAATGGGATTAAGTACGCCACGCGCAAACTCTACATGCGCTCCATCTGGATGCCGAGTCCTATCACCAATCCAAATCATATGTCCTGAACCCGCTAGCCAATTGTCCGTTAATGAATCAGTTCGGGTAAGTGCTTCTTCATATTCCAATAGTAACGCTTCGTGGCTTGTGTAAAATTCGACTGTTGAAACTTCATGTGTTGTCTCACCGGTAATTCCAGCCGCAGCCATAAAGTCAATAGTGTCTTGGATTTTTGTTGCCAATTCCCGATATTTTTCTGCCCTATCACTATCTGTAAACGCAAGGGTCCAAGAGTGCACACGGTGCATATCAGCAAAACCACCCGTTGAAAAAGCCCGCAACAAATTCAACGTAGCGGCAGACTGGGTATATGCTTGTAACATTCTATTCGGATCAGGTTCCCGTGCTTCTGCTGTAAATGCTAAGTCGTTGATGATATCGCCACGATAAGACGGAAGTTCGATACCGTTTCGAACTTCAACTGATGAAGAACGCGGTTTTGCAAATTGACCAGCTAAACGACCAAGTTTAATGACCGGTACTTTAGCACCGTAAGTCAAAATCATTGCCATTTGCAAAATAACCTTAAAAGTATCGCGAATACCGTCAGCACTAAACTGATCAAAACTCTCGGCACAATCGCCTCCCTGCAACAAGAAAGCTTCTCCACGTGATGCTGCGCCTAAATGCTCCTTAAGTTTACGTGCTTCTCCAGCAAAAACTAAAGGCGGGAAACTCGCGAGACGCGCTTCAACGTCAGAGAGCGTATGTGCGTCTGCGTACTTGGGCATTTGCACCCGAGGTTTTGTACGCCAATTCTCTTTTTTCCAGTTTTTCATGACGACAAATCCCGAAAGTTTAAATAACTTGAAAATACTTTGATATAGTAAATGTTAGCAATTGACTATAAGCTGATTCTGCACTTGATCAATCATTAAACGTTAAGCAATTAGTTATAGACAATTCAAATAAATTGATACTATGAACGCATTAACATTTGAATTATAGTGCTATGAAAAATCACCGTAAATTTGTAACACCAAACGAATGCAAAGCCAAGCCAGCAAAGTTTGTTTTTGTTTTAATGAATAAATTTACACTGCTCAGCTTTGCATCGGCACTTGAAAGTCTTCGGATCGCAAATCGTGTATCTGGGCGTGAACTTTATTGTTGGTCAATTACTGGAGAGGGCGGTCGCGCGATAACCTGTTCTGCTGGCACCGCCTTTCAACTTGATAGCGATCTCCCAACATTAAATCGTGACGATACAGTCATCATTTGTGGCGGGGTTGACATAAAAAATACAACAACCCAACCTCTTTTGAATTGGATCCGAAGAGAATCAAGAAAAGGTGTTCGGTTGGGTGGACTATGTACGGCTACTTACGCCTTAGCGAAAGCTGGAATACTAAACTATAAAAAGGCAACGATACACTGGGAAAATCAAGATAGTTTTCGGGAAGAATTTCAAGACATTGAATTAACTAAGTCCGTCTTTGTGATTGACGGAAATCGAATGACAACTGCGGGAGGAACGTCATCAATAGACCTAATGTTGAAAATCATTGCTGAAGAGCATGATGAAAATTTAGCCAATTCAGTTGCAGATCAACTGATTTATTCCGCCATACGAACAGATCAAGACACACAAAGACTGTCTGTACCGACCCGCATTGGTGTTCGGCATCCGAAGCTAAGTCAAGTCATTCAAATGATGGAGGTCAACATTGAAGAGCCGATTAGTCCTTCACTGCTGGCTACTGAAGTCGGTATGTCAACACGACAATTGGAACGTTTGTTCCGCCGTTACTTAAATAAAAGTCCTAAGCGTTATTATATGGGGTTGCGCCTGCAAAAAGCGCGAAATTTACTTATGCAAACTGATATGAGCGTCATCAATGTTGCGCTCGCTTGCGGCTTTATGTCACCAAGTCATTTTTCAAAATGCTATCGCGCTCACTACGATATAACCCCATATCGTGAGCGGGGCAGTCATTCAACAACTAAACGGAAAGATCATTAGGAGTTTACACCTGTCGACTAACCCTCCACCACCTGGTTTGCGACTTTGTGTATCTTGTGCTCAAATACCATTAGCATAGCAATTCCCGCTAGAATATTTTTTCTTTTATTTTCATATAGTTACGCAATTTAAAAAAGTTATTTTTCGTAAAATTTCTACATCAAAATTGAGACTTTACTGTTATTTTTGGGACATTTTTTCTAGTTTTCTCAGAGACTTAGAGTTCGAATGACACCCGTTACTATTCACCCGAGTTAGCGGGAATTGCTGCCATTAGCGCAATGTTTGGTGACAACGGGTTGTCGACTCGCTTATCCTATGACTTCAACTGAGGAAGGTGAGATCGTCAAGATGCTGACAAATCACTCAAAATCATTGGTATGTTCTTATTGTGCTATCAAAGCAGCGCTGTTCTTCTCGTGGACCACTGGCATCAAACTAACCGAACAACAGCATATGGTCTTCAGTTTTGCGCCCAAAATGAAACGGAAATCCTTGTCTTTCAACAATATTATCCGCTGACCTTTCAAGGTGAAATCATCTCCAAATGATAATCACCTTCACATTGGGATGCTCATAACGCACGTCCTGAAGAAAGGGGTTGAAAGTAATGTGTTCGCCATCGTTTTTGATGGAAACCTGACATTCATAGATATTTTTAGAAAGAATGTTTCATGATACGGTTCGATTTTTTTAATGATTATATTCTAATGCATTCAAGCAAAAAGTTACTCGAGAATTTTTTCTTGACGTTTTATTAAGTGATTGAAATTATTCAATAATAAAAATAGTAGAAATTGCTTTAAAATGCCCAATAAATTCTTCTAGTATTTTTTTAAAACTTAGCTATTTTTGTAAATATTCAAGTATGAATCAGTCTATACGTGGTACTGAATTTATAATGATATGCATTATGTAGATGTCTTGTCTCTTCAAGTTGAATTTCTGCACGAGAACAATTAAGAATAAACAGATAAAATAACTCAATGTGGTATACAGGATATTCGAATTACTATATTTAGTACCTGAATAGTTACCGATTTTTTAAGAAATATGTTCAAAGGAGCTTACCATGAAGAAAATACTCTCAGCAGTAGCAGCGATTTTAGCTATCAATGGCAGCACTTCTGCCAATGAAGTCAAAATTGGTGTGATGCTTGGCTTTACTGGGCCAATTGAATCACTCACGCCCCCAATGGCTGACGCTGCTGAATTTGCCATGCAAGAAGTTACAGATAGCAAACTGTTACTTGATAGATATAAAGTTTCTTCAGTGCGAGCTGATTCAACTTGTATCGACTCTGCGGTTGCCTCTTCTGCAGCTGAACGCCTTATAACTTCAGACGGGGTAAAAGGTATCATGGGGGCAGACTGCTCAGGTGTCACAGGAGCAGTGCTACAAAATGTTGCATTGCCAAACGGCATTGTTATGATCTCTCCGTCTGCGACCTCTCCCGGACTCAGTCACAACAACAATGAAGACAACGGTCTTTTTTTTCGTACTGCACCTTCTGATACAAGACAAGGCGTCGTAATGACCGAAGTTCTAATAGAACAGGGCGTCAAAGAAGTTGCGATATCTTATGTCAATAATGACTATGGCAAAGGTCTAGCCGATACTTTCCAAACAGCGTTTGAAAAGGCAGGCGGAACAATTACATTGAGCACAGCCCATGAAAGTGGGAAAGGTGACTATTCAGCCGAAATTGGTGCGCTAGCCGCAGCTGGCGGTGAGCGCCTCGTTGTAATAGGATATCTTGATGAAGGGGGCGCGGGTATTGTTCGCGCAGCTATTGATTCCGGGGCATTTGATACATTTCACTTTCCAGATGGTATGGTTGGTGAAAATCTAGAAAAGAACTTTGGTTCGGAAATTGACGGTTCAACAGGCCAAAATCCAAGTACGGATAGTCCAGGCGCTTCTAAACTCAAAGAGTTAGTTGGTGGCGCATTTAAGACTGATTCACCTTATACACCAGAATCCTACGACGCAACAGCATTAATTCTGCTCGCCATGCAGGCAGCAGGATCAATCGAACCCAGCGATTACAAAAAGCATATTTTTGATGTCGCAAATGCACCCGGAGAAGAAATATATCCAGGTGAACTCGCAAAAGCCCTTGGGATTATCAAAAACGGCGGCGATGTTAACTATGTTGGTGCAACAGCCGTCGAACTCATTGGTGCAGGAGAAAGCGCAGGAAATTATCGTGAATTTGTCATTGAGAATGGAACAATCACAACGGTGAAATATCGTTAATTTTAAAGCAAAGTGACCCGACTAATGACATTCGGGTCACTTCCAATTTACTAGTAAGTCATCAAGAGTTCTTAATGATTGTCATCAAGAATGTTCATAAACATTTTGGCGGATTTCATGCTGTAGATGGAATCAATATGACAATTCCAGAAAATCAAATCACAGGGCTGATCGGTCCGAACGGTGCTGGAAAAACAACACTCTTTAACGTCATTGCTGGTGTGTTGGCGCCAACATCTGGACGCGTTTTTATGCGCAGTGAGGACATCACGGGGTTACCACCGCATGATTTATTCAAAAGAGGATTTTTAAGAACATTCCAAATTTCACATGAATTTCCCTCAATGACATGCCGCGAAAATCTCATGATGGTGCCCGGCAAACAGTTCGGCGAAAAGTTATGGAACACGTGGTTTGGGCGAAAACGTATCGCCCAGGAAGAACGCGCACTACGCGCAAAAGCAGATGAGGTATTGGAATTTTTGACAATTGAACATCTCGCCAATCAAAAGGCCGGGCAGGTATCGAGTGGTCAAAAAAAACTGCTTGAATTAGGTCGTACAATGATGACTAACGCTAAAGTTGTTTTCTTGGATGAAGTTGGCGCCGGCGTAAACCGAACACTTCTCAATACCATTGCAGACGCTATAAAACAACTCAATCAACATCGGAAATACACTTTCGTCGTCATTGAGCACGATATGGACTTTATAGACAAAATTTGTCGCTCTGTTATCTGCATGGCAGAGGGTAAAGTATTATCAACTGGAACACTTGAAGAAATTAAAGCAGATAAGAAAGTAATTGGCGCCTACTTAGGAAGAAGTTTTGACAATCAAAAATGACTTTCCATTTCAACAAGATACAAGCATGCAACAGTTATTCCCGATAATTCGGATAAACAGTAACGAGAGTCATTCGAACGCTAAGCTCTAAAAAATAGGAAAAACTGTACCAAAAATAATAAAAAAACTGCAATTCTGATGCAAAAAATTTACAAAATAACTTTTAAATCCTCGTAACTATATGAAAATAAAAAAGAAAATATTCTAATTTGAATGACTGAGCACGCAATTAAAATAATCCATTGAATAATGAAGGATCCCAGAATTTTTGGTTCGACGAAAAGCATTGAGCTAAAAATAGCGAAAATAGGCGGTTAATTCCACATGTCACAGACAAAGTCATTTCTTTCAGAAAAAACGAAATGAATAAAACTAACGCTTTTCTAACTGGTAATGCTGTGACATGCGGATATGCAAATGGACCAGACATTCTACATAATTGTACAATTGAAGCGAACACCGGAGAAATCACTGCTATTGTTGGGCCAAATGGTGCGGGAAAATCAACAGCAATGAAGTGCCTATTTGGTATGTTAAATTTAAGGCAAGGTTATGTGAGACTTGATGGAGAAGATATCAATGATCTTTCCCCTCAAGACCGCGTCGCCAAAGGAATGGGATTTGTTCCTCAAACAGCAAATATTTTTTATTCCTTGACGGTACTGGAAAACTTAGAAATGGGCGCATTCATTCGTCGTGATGACTTTACAGAAACAATGAATCAAGTTTTCGAATTATTTCCAATATTAAATGAGAAAAAAAGCCAAGTAGCCGGCGAGCTATCGGGGGGTCAACGACAGCAAGTTGCGATTGCACGCGCTTTAATGACAGAGCCCAAAGTTCTTATGTTGGATGAACCAACCGCTGGAGTATCACCTATTGTTATGGAAGATATATTTTCGCGTTTAATTGAAGTGGCAAAAACGGGTATTCTGGTATTGATCGTTGAACAAAATGCGCGCCAAGCACTTGAAATTGCAGACAAAGGTTATGTCCTTGTACAGGGCCGTAACGAACATACAGGACGAGGCAAAGACTTACTTGCCGACAAAGAGGTACGTAAATCTTTTTTAGGAGGTTAATTAGTGACATTAGAAAAAGAAGTATCGAATTCAAGAATTCAAATGCGATGCAAGAATGTGCATTTTTTTGAAAATAATGTCATTTACTCTCTTTTCCAATGAATTTTAGGTATCTTACCTATGGAGATTCTCAACGCCATTGTTGCTTTTTTAAATTTTGTATTCATACCGGCAATTTCGTATGGTAGCCAATTGGCCTTAGGCGCTTTAGGTGTCACGCTTGTTTATGGAATTTTACGGTTCTCAAATTTTGCTCATGGAGATACAATGGCGTTTGGCACTATGGTGACAATACTTGTCACGTGGTCGCTACAATCTCACGGCATAAACTTCGGATTATTACCAACTGCCTTAATTGCCTTACCCGTAGGAATTTTGGGATGTGTGGTCTTTCTGTTGCTGACTGATCACTCAGTTTATAAATTTTATCGTCGCAAAAAAGCCAAACCAGTAATTCTCGTTATCGTTTCAATGGGGGTAATGTTCATCATGAACGGTTTAGTTCGGATGATTATTGGTCCTGGTGAACAACGATTTGCAGATGGAGAGCGCTTTATTATTTCGGCGCGTCAATTCCGTGAATTAACAGGATTAACTGAAGGTTTAGCGTTTCGCACCAGTCAAGGGATTACAATTCTAACGGCGTTGACAATTGTTGTGTTGCTTTTTTGGTTTTTAACCAAAACCCGCACAGGAAAATCTATGCGAGCGTTTTCGGATAATGAAGACTTAGCATTACTATCGGGAATTAATCCAGATCGAGTTGTTCTGTATACTTGGTTGCTCGTCGGCGCTCTTGCAACCGTTGCTGGAGTTTTGTACGGTTTAGATAAGTCATTTAAGCCGTTCATTTATTTTCAGTTATTGCTACCAATTTTTGCAGCTGCGGTTGTGGGAGGACTCGGCAATCCAATTGGCGCCATAGCTGGTGGCTATCTCGTTGCTCTTTCAGAAGTAATGATAACCTATGCTTGGAAAAAGGTTGCAGGCTATATTTTGCCCTTTTGGGAACCTAAGGGTCTTATTCAGTTATTGAGTACGGATTATAAGTTCGCAATTAGTTTTGCGATTCTCATCATTGTCCTTCTTTTTCGACCAACTGGTTTATTTAAAGGAAAGGCATTTTGACCGAATTTACAAAAAATATAGTACTTTTTGCCTGTCTTATTATTCTGATCATCGGTACCGGAATTATTCAAAGTGCGAACTCCGCTTTATTGATTGTCAATATGGGGTTGGTCTCAGCTGTCATGTCCATAGGTCTCAACTTTCAATGGGGATACGCCGGATTATTTAATGTTGGCGTTATGGGGTTTGTGGCTTTAGGTGGTTTAGCGACTGTTTTGATATCTACCCCACCAGTCATTGATGCCTGGAATACAGGTGGCATTCAAATAGTCATTGCTCTTTTTTTGGGGTTGGGAACAATTGCTCTGACGATAAACGTTTACAAATCACGGCTAACGTACGCAATGCGAACATTCTTAGTCTTTTCAATACTTTTTCTTGGTTTCTTTCTTTTTCGTAGGATTTTTGACCCAGCTGTAAGTGCCATCGAATCAATCAACCCGACCGTTACAGGCAATCTTGGAGGACTTGGCTTGCCAGTTTTGCTTGCTTGGCCAATAGGCGGATTGTTTGCTGCGGGAGCAGCTTGGCTAATCGGAAAAACCGCACTTGGCTTACGCTCAGATTACCTTGCAATAGCAACGCTTGGAATTGCTGAAATCATAATTGCGGTTCTAAAGCACGAAGATTGGCTTACTCGAGGTGTTAAAAATGTCATTGGATTACCACGCCCGGTTCCATATGAAATTGACTTACAAAACGATCCTCATTTTGTTGAAAGAGTTGCACAACTCGGGATGGACCCCGCAATAGCTTCAACATTATATGTTAAAATTAATTATTCGGTATTACTTTCTGCCGTCCTTTTAATTCTATTGATCATGGCGCAACTCGCACTAAAAAGCCCATGGGGACGCATGATACGTGCAATTCGTGATAACGAAGTTGCTGCTGAGGCAATGGGAAAAGACGTCACTCAACGCCATCTGCAGGTCTTTGTTCTTGGGTCGGCAATTTTTGGATTGGCTGGCGCGATGATGACAACACTTGATGGTCAATTAACGCCAGGTTCTTATCAACCAATTCGATTTACTTTCTTAATTTGGGTGATGGTCATTGTCGGCGGATCAGGAAATAATTTTGGTGCAATTTTAGGTGGTTTTTTCATTTGGTTTCTTTGGGTTCAAGTCGAGCCAATTGGATTATTTCTAGTTGACATCATCGCCGCGGGTCTATCTGAAGAAAATTTAATTAGAGAACATCTGATTGACTCAGCAGCGCATATGCGCTTAATTTCGATGGGAGTGATTTTGCTTTTGGTTTTGAGGTTTTCGCCAAAAGGATTAATTCCAGAAAAATAATGGTGAACGGCAACAATGAATTGACTGATTAACTCACGAACAGTTCGTTGTTAAAACTCCTGCACTAAAAGAAAGGAGCTTATATACTTAAATATATATTCTACTACATATAGAAAGTGATAGTCAAATTTCTAAATATAAAATACTACATATAGTGTTTGTAGATTTAAGTATATAAGCCCCAAAAGAAAAAGGCTGCTAATTGTAGTAGCCCTTTTCTCTACCAAAAAGTTTTCTTTATGCAAGTTTTGGGGTTGTACAACCATCTGCGATCATCAGAAATTACTGAATGACGATTTTTTTCTTCGTTAGCAACGAAAACGGGAGAATTTCTGTTGAAATGAACCAGCCGCTTAAACCGGAGCGGCTTGTTCTGTGATCATTAAGTAGTGTCTGTTAAAAAACCCCCTTTTCCGACGCCTGCCCGAGACGAATATGAATATTTTTCATCATCATATCAAACTTGTTAAGGAATTTGATCATACAACCGCCGATTGCCTAACAGCCAGTGGCCTCAACAGGCCGACATTTCTGCTAAAATGACGCAGCAGACAGACTCCGCCTGTCCGGTCAGAAGCCTCTTTTTTTTGAACCGGTGATTAAGCGGCGCGACGTTGCTGTCGCTTCAGACGCTCTCGCTCCTTCTCACGAATAAAACGTCCCAGCCGCACCAGGT
>JAPORV010000482.1 GCA_026710055.1 Aestuariivita sp. | reverse complement strand
GCTCATCAAATACATGGAGACACCAGCCGCCGCCGGCGTCATGCCACCCGTCGTTAACCCAAGAATGCTCTCAGCCGGAATCATCGAAGCACCCTTGCCCGACGGGCGATCGCGTGACCGCTTAAACTCAACCGGTCCAAACAGCGTCATCGCATAGCCGACCGTGACATCCACCTTGTGATATGATTGATCCTTAACGCTCAGCGTTGGCCCTTGGTCGCCGAGGGTCTCAAACGAACGCTTCAGCGTCAAGCGAGAAAAGCCAGAAATCATCTCTTGAAACCTGTGCTCGGCTTCAAGTGAATCCTCTCGATACAGGTCAGCGACAATGTCTGATAAACCAAGGTCTTCGGCATCATCGAAACCCTTTTGTCACAATGCCGCAAGCTGTTGCTCAGGCGATTGATCGACATCTGTCTGCTTTTTTAACTTGCAAAGATCTGTTTCGTGAGGCATGATTGTCATCAGAGTGTTTCTTTCTTGTCTTCGATTGAAGACAGTTATTTTAAAGTATGGGAGCACTCTATCACATTCCCAACAAAAGCGAATAGCAGCGGCGAAAAAGGCCGGGTAGGGAAAAATGTAGATTGATCGGACGATGTTTCGCAAAATCAGGCGAAACTTGCGTGATGAGCAAAATTCGACAAACAATTATCGTTTCATATCAATGGTTTACAAAATTCGCCCCACACCATATGAGAATCACACCCCTCACATCATAGACCTGGCTTTCGCATCCCCCCGAAAGCACGAGGCTTTCTTATCCGAATGCCATTGGGGTGCACCGGGAGAACCCTTTTGTATTGCCGAGGTTGATCCAGTGGGACCCCCGTATCCATTGTCCCCTTGAATTCTGCCGGGAGGGCTTGACGCCCAAAAGGTGCGAGCCCGTCCTCCGGTAGAACTACATAATCTGTCGCACGAAGAACGCCGCGAGGTTCGTCAACACACGAGGAACCGGGTGTTGTTCGCGATCAGATTCCAGACGCTCAACTTGTTGATCTGACTTCCATCTCATCCACCGGTCACGAGGCAATGGCATTCGGATAGGTTTTTTTTAAATGCGAGTAAAAAAGCCCCTGCACTTTTGGCACTGGCCGCAAATTTAGAGGTCAATTTTAGATAATTTGTCGCGTTGACGCGATAAACTCACACCTGATGAGATCGATTTGCTTCAGGGCGTTTTCGATTGCCGCTGGCAACCTCGGTTGGTCGCTCCCGCTGGAGGCATTGAGAAACGCCGGTCATGATCCACGTGAGGGAGGCGACCACCGTTTGCGAATGATGCAACCGCAGAGCCTCCATTTCTTTACCCACGACCCGAAGGGCATTCTCGAAATTACTGCAGATCGAGGCTTGGTCATCCGTGATCCCGCCATTGACATCTCGCATGGGTAAAAATGCGAGTGAGTGCGATCAAGATAAAACAGGCATAGCGTTCCTGACGAACCCCGCGCTCTGATTGACTGTGAAAGACTTTGAGAAGATTTTTATGGGTCAAATACAGTTCTTCAATCGACCAGCGTTCGAGGTGCAGATGAGAAAGGGCTTGAAGAGTATAGCGGGGGTTGGTGAGCGAAGTGGCCAAGCAGTATTCGGCGCAGTCTTCGGTATATTTGATGAATCGCAAGGTCAGCGGTGGCGTGGTTTCGGGATACTCTTTCGAGGGTTCGATGGTTATGATGGCATCGGTTTCGGGACTGGTCATAAAGGCCTCAACGGCGTTTGATGCGAAAGATGCCATGCAGGTCACGGTCAAGATGGGTGAAGGGTGTAACTCACTTTTTTGGAAGTCCCGATCATTCTACCCGGTGCTGAAGTCGCGACGTTATTTTTTTGCTTTTTGGAAAGACTTCTTTTTCATCAATCATAGGGGGATATTTGTCAACGAAAGATCGGAACAACCAATCCGTTGATTTTCGTGATCAGGTTTTGAGGAGCAGTGATATGAGCAACCATACCGATGATTTGGGTTTGGTTCATCTAGAAGTTTGGAACGTTTGGGAAGCATTGGCGAACAATGATCCTTGTACCAGAATCATCGTTGAGGACGGCAACGATGTGCTGACCGAATAGAGGCGAGAGAATGGTGACATAACAGGACCGGTTCCCTTGGATGTTCAGGATAATCTGAAAGGTAACACAGCAGGGGTTGAGCGCCTCGCCCATAGCGGATTTTTGACAGGCACCAGAAGCGGGTCTGAGTGATGCGTTGGTGACTGATTTTGATGGTGTTGAGACAGCGTTGCGTTGCGTGATGTCTCGCAAGTGAGTGCTGCGACGACATTAAAAGCGGCAGTGGAACAATTAGGTTCCGAACTTCCGATACCGGTGTGTCGGTGTTGTTCCCCATCCATGGAGCGCCATGGAAAAAAAGAAGAAGATTTTGATGTCGTGGCGGGGTCCTGTTTAGATTGAGCGGACATATTGTTATTGCTGCGAATATGGCGAGGGATGTTGTTCGCCAGATCGTGCCCTTGGCTTAGAAGGTGAAAAGATAACGTCGAGTGCGGCGAAGATAGTCACGGCGATGGTGCGTACCGACAGCCACCAGGAATGATCTCGCAATCTTGCGAACAGTTTGCAAATACCCTTGTTGACGATGGGTCACGGGGCGATGAAACTTGGATGAGACGCTCAGGAAGACGAACAAGATGTTATCAATGCATCAGACATTGTCCTTGATTGGATGTATATGGAAGCCGATGGCACAGGGGTTTCGATGCGCAAGCGTGAAATGAAGGGAGTGAAAGGCAAACAGGTCGACGGGTTGGCAAAGACTAAGGAAGTGAAGGTCATTGTCCCTTTTACAGCGGATGACACCGACCGGAAAACGGGTCTTTCTGTTAAGGATAAAGGCCGTGATTGAATCAGCGATGCGATCGACAGCGCCGCGGCGGATGGGTACGCTGAACCTCTGAGTTTGGTGCGGGTTGGATTATAAAGGTCACAAAAGCGCTCTTGGGCGACAAGGAGACCCGTGATATTTTGGATGCATTTCATGCCTTTGAGGACACGTTAAATGGGAGAGCGAACGGCAGAGACACTTGGAGCATCTCAAAGTCCAACTGCTCAAGGGAGCAGTTGAGACGGCGATTGCGGAACTGACGCCGCACCGGCACCAGGGTGACGCCATCGCGCGATGGATTGATGATAATGAAGCGAACAAGGGCCGGATGTACTACGATGATAATTGAGCCCGAGGGCGTCAGATCGGGAGTGGACGAACATAGAGTTGTTGCAAGACCCTTGTGGCCAGTTGCTTCAAGACGTTCGGGGCTCGTTGGTCAAAAGCTGGTGACAACGCACTGTTGGCATTCAAAAGCTGTGGGGTGAACGACCAATGGGAGGATTTCGTCCGATGGAAAGTGCGACGCTACGCAACTGCCTGATCAAACAAACTAAGTTATACCTATGGGTGAGCACGGCTTGGCGTTCATTTTCGTGCATAAAGAAATCGACATTGACGGGGATGCCACTGCGTAAGCGGAAGAGAACACTACGAGCTCTTGCGGGTCGTGAATGTTGGTATGGGGTTTGCGATAGCTACATGTCGTCATCGTTGCTAAGATGATATGTTGAGCCATTAACGGAAAACACCCGATGCCCTTTCCATTGGTGGTTATGGGCACGATAGGTGAGGATTTCCTGATGCAGCTTTTTGAAAACTGCGGGTCGCGTTTCTCGCGCGCCTCGCACGCGGTCGATACGGCCGGCAGGTTATCTTTTGGGAGTTAAATGCCATCGTTGCGGCATTGTTCCCCCATCGCCGACAGCAACGGTTTGGTCACTGACCCGATGGGGCATAGCCACCAGCCGCAAGACGAATAAAATAATAAATAAGCGATTAAAAATCGGTTGGCATTTTTGCTAAACGTGATCTTCTTTGGCGGTGGCGGCGGTGATCAGAGCTTGTTGGCTCTTTTGGAACCGACGATCGTTGACCCCACGCCGCCCTTTCTCGGCCGTCGTCCTAGGCTTTACCGGGGCTCACCGCGCAAAATAGCTCGGCAATCGACGTCAAAAGGCTATAGATAGACCCACTTGTTTCCCCACGTTTTGCCAATCCACTACCCGTTCGAGACGCGATAACCGGTGACCGCAAATCGCTCCTCGTCAACAAACGTCGCGCAAAAGACCGGCCGGAATTGATTGCACTCCTGCCCATCGTCCACCACCTGCTATAACAAGAGCACCAAGCCGCGGTTCTTCACCTGTACCCACGAAAATATCAAAAACCGTAAGTTTTGGATGAACTGATGCTGGGTTTGGGCGTTCTGCCCTAGGATCCAACCGATCCAACGATCCCGACAAGCCAAGTCACGGGTGGCGGTCTCATACAGCAACCAACCTCACCGTTAACCCGTCCGAGCCGTCATGAAATAGCAGAGATGTTCTTCAAACGGCTTACGATGCCCGAGATCATGATGCCAATCAACCAACGCATTCCACAACGGCCGTCCGGCGGTATCGTTGACGCGCTCTAACTGGAGCGGTTGCAGATCGGCAAAAGATACCTCAAGTAATAGTTGTGGGTCGGATGCAGCGATCTAAACCGGCCTTTGTTTTAGGTTCTGACGGACCATGGCTTCTTGTGGTCGAGGTCATGTGACGATGCATTAGCTCTTAGGCGTGGTCAATATGTCCAGACAATCGCCGACCTTGTCATCACCTTTGACGGTTTTCCAGTTGAGATGCTCGACGATAACTTTGGCGAGTTCATCACGGCTCTCGTTAAGCAGATGGTCAACCGTTTCCTGTACGTCCTGCAATTGCTTGCGGGTCAGCTGTCTCCCCAAAAATGTGGTGGTCTTGAGGTCAATGATACGTTGATCCATTGTCGACATTCTTTGATGTTCGACTTCAACATAGGGATTGGCGTTTGTGTGTTAGCACCTTTTTTGCAAAAAATGTCGTGGTCAGAAATTCTGCGTGATTTCAATCAGTTAGTGAGCAAAAAAATTCTACCACACGCCTCCCAGCATATCCGAATGCCATGGGGTCACGAGGTGTGAGACGCCGTTCGCACAGTCCGGCAAACGTCGCCCTAGAACGCAGACCACGCCCGCAATCCACCAAAACGCCAGATCGTGATGCACGTTCATCAGCGCATCAAAGCGGGGGAGATCGGTTGATGTCATTCAACGCACGTCAACATCCGATAAAGAAAAATCCGCGGTGATGTGCGCAGGATCGGATCGGTGTTGACATTCTGAGGCATCACATTCCGGGTTTAGACGCCCCGTTGTAGGAATATGAGCCGAAAATGCTCCTTCGGCCATTTATTGACCTCCATAAAGCCCCTGATGATGTCGAAACACAAGCCTCGTCACGGGCGACATTTCGCGCACATGTGCCCGCATCACAAGACGATCCCACGTCAACAAAAAAACGTAGGATTGTTGTGTATGTTGAAATAACAGGCTTAAATTCCCACAAAAAAGATCGTATTGTATTTTTGAGTGCTCAGAAAAGTGAATTTTAGTGCCATAAAGACTCTTTCAAAGCAGATCATATAAAGGACACTACAAAGGTAATTGATAAATACCCACCATATAAATTACAAGAATTGAATTCCGGTAAGACGGTCCCAAGTTTAACAACTTTACGGATTTTCGAAGTATCAATACGCCATCACAAAAGTATACTCAGCCCACTTCATCAATGATTCATTCATCAATCACTTGTTTCTCGACATCAAGACTCTCGTTCAGCCCAACCAGCAAATATCTTCTCCGATACAACTACAATATAATAAAGAAAAATTCCTAAAAACCCAAGCGCAATCAAGACAGCAAACATGAGCGGATAGTCAGAGTTTGTTTTTCCGCTATCAAATAAAGCACCTAGTCCACGCCCATGAGGAGAAACAATCTCCATTAGGTTTGTGCCAATGAATGCGAGAGTTACCGACACTTTCAATGCACCAAAAAATTCAGGAAGCGTCTTCGGTAATGCAATTTTCCAAAAAATTATCATACGTGACGCACCTAATGAACGTAAAATATCACGATATTCTGGCTCCAAAGTCGATAAACCAATTGAAACCGATACAGCAATTGGAAAAAACGAAATCATAAATGCAATCAAAACGGTATTGAAGTCATGTGCTCCAACAAACATCAGCGCAACAATGGGTACCACTGTCGCTTTAGGGATGGCATTAAACCCTACCAAAAGTGGATAAAGTGCATCTCTCATTATTCGAGAAAAACCCATAATCATTCCAAGCGCAACACCAAAAATTACAGCAAGTAGAAGACCTACAATCGTTCTCCATAACGTATCCCAACCCATGTAGAAAAACAGATCCCGAAATTCCCAAAAGGCTGGCCACAAGTCACTTGGAGCGGCCATTTTGTATTTTGGCCAACCATTAACCCAAACAAGAGTTTCCCAGAACGATAAAAAAATAATTATTGCAATGCAGGGTATGGCAATTTTTTGAATGATCATGTGACCATACTTTCTGATCTGCCAGTCGCTCGACCCTGGGCTATTTCAATCTGATGCCGAAGCGTTGCCAATATCTCAATAACATCCGGGCGATAAAGTTGCTCAATTTGACGCGGCTTACTCAACGGAACTTTTAATCGATATTGAGTATGAGCAGGACGACCAGACAACACAAAAACTTCATCAGCCAAGAAAATTGACTCCCGCAAATCATGCGTGATGAGAACTCCTGTGAACGGTTCTTCCTCCCGCAATCGATGCATTATTTGCCATAAATCTTCGCGTGTGAACGCATCTAAAGCGCCAAATGGTTCATCAAGAATTAAAACTTCCGGTTGATGAATTAACGCTCGACAAAGTGACGCACGCTGCCTCATTCCACCAGATAATTCTGACGGGCGTTTATCTTCAAAACCTGCGAGACCAACCAAACTCAATAGGTGTCTCGCACGATCTTCTGCTTCCGATCTCGTCATTTTTTTTGGTACAATCTCTATTGGAAGCAAAACATTCTTGAGAATAGAACGCCACTCTAAAAGAACTGGATTTTGAAAGGCCATTCCGACTGACGAACGTGGAGAAGTGACAATTTCCCCATGCAACCAGACTTCGCCTGAATTTGGTTTCATTAATCCCGCAATTAAACGGGTCAGCGTAGATTTTCCGCAACCAGATGGGCCGATAACTGCGGCAAAGCCGCCCTCTGCAACAGAAATATCAAGTCCTTGAAGAACCGGGAGAGTTCCAGTTTGCGTAACATAACTATGCGTAACGCTCTTAATTTCAATTAGATGACGGGACATATTCTAAGCGGGCGCTTCATGAAGCGCCCGCTTCCTATCACTTAAGCGAAAATCCCCCTTCAGGCAAATATGCAGATGTAAAGTACAAAGAAGCATCCGGAGCATTTTTGAATTCATAAGTCTCACCGAGTTGCATGATTGCTCTCGCCATACGATCATCATCAATAAGTCCCATCCCGTTTTGCATAACGTCATCAGTTGCAACATTCGCATCAATTGACAATTGCAAACGGCGTTCTTCAAGCGCAGCATCAGCGGCCGGATTGCGTTTTATCAGACTCACTATTGCCGCTTGCGGGTCTGCAATTGCATCCTTCCAACCTCTTGCAACAGCACCGAGAAAATCTTTAACAACATCTGAATTAGCAGCAGCAAAATCAGTATTAACAATTATTGCATTTCCATAAAGTTCCAAACCATAGTCTGCCATAAGGATAACGGATATATCATCTTCTGGAACACCTAGTCGAACAAGGTTCAAAAATGAAGAAAATGAAAAACCAGTTATCGCATCAACCGAACCCTCAGCGAGCATAGGCTCACGAGTTGGAAACCCAACTGGTTCAACCATTACCTGATCACTATCAATACCATTTGCCTTTGCAAAAGCAGGAAATTGTGCCCAAGCCCCGTCGGGTGGTGGAGCGCCTAATTTTTTTCCCTCAAGATCGCTTGGCATCGCAACTCCGAGGCTTTTGCGTCCGACAACGGCGAACGGTGGTTTGTCATAAATCATCATTACGGCAATTACAGGTGCGCCAGGGTTTTGATCAACAAACTTTATTAAAGAATTAATATCCGCAAAACCTATCGGAAAAGCGCCAGTAGCAACCTTGGGAATAGCATCAAGTGATCCTTTACCTGCGGCAATTTCAACCGATAATCCAGCGTCAGCAAAATGACTATTATCAATCGAAACAAAATAAGGAGCCGACGGACCTTCAAATTTCCAATCAAGTGCAAACGGCACATTAGTTTGAGCGAAAGTTAATCCGGCCCAGAAAATAACAATAATCCCAGCAAAAAAGTGCTTAAACATAAGGAATACCTCGATAAATGGTAAAAATATAGTACTGACCTCTAAAGATTCAGTCAAGTCAGGATAGAGACATTTATGATCCGGATATAATTGCCTAATAATCTCTTGATAACATTAACGCCCTTCAAAACATGGCATACGCTTTTCTGTAAAGGCAAGAACACCTTCTTTAAAGTCTCGACTCTTGCCGCAGATACCTTGTAACTCTGCTTCTTTTCGCAACTGCGCTTCTAATGTATTTTCCCAGCTCATTCGAACAGCTTTTTTTACAGCAGCATAAGCCTGAGTAGGACCCCTTGCTAAATAGGTGGCGCGCGCTTTCCATGTTTCTTCGAATAATTGGCTTTGAACAACTTCCCAAATCATCCCCCATTGTTCAGCTTGAGTGGCAGTAATTTTCTCAGCAAATAAGGCTGCTCCCATTGCCTTTGCAGAGCCAATCATTCGCGGCAAGACATAGGTTCCCCCTGCATCAGGAATAAGACCAATTCGGGTGAACGCCTGCAAAAAGTAAGCATCCTCTGACGCAATAACAACATCGGCCGCTAATGCCAAATTCGCACCAGCACCTGCTGCCGCCCCATTAACTGCCGCAATGGTCGGTACTGGACAATCATAAATCGCCCGAAGCATCGGGACATACTCATCACGAAGCGTTTGTTCAAGATTCAAATCCTTTATCCGAGATCTATCACCCAGGTCTTGACCGGAACAAAAAGCATTCCCCGCACCTGTCATCACCACAACGCGTGATGAATTTCCAGCCTCTATCATTGCGTGATGAATTTCCGCTCTCATTTGAACATTTAAGGCATTATATTTCTCAGGCCGATTAAGCACCAAAATAGCCATATTGCCGACATATTCCAAAGTAATTGTCGTATAGTCCAAAACGAATCTCCTCCACTAGAATTATTTTTTATCAAATCTTTAGAATTTTTATTCAATCTTAGAGATTGTCATTTATTTCTTTAAAATCACATTCAGTCTTGCGTTCTCTTCTTCACTCAACGCTATTTCTTGATCCGGTACAGCAGATTGCCTGGCACGTACATATCGAGTCCCCAGTGCCAAGGAGATCAAGAAAATCAATGGTCCTGCAGCGTACAGTAACCAATTAGAACCAGTAAATTCCGGTTTTAACAAGACATATTCTCCATAACGATCCACAACAAAGTCCAACACCTCGTCATTAGTTTCACCGGCAATGAGCCTTTCTCGCACCAATAATCGTAAATCGCGCGCAAGATCTGCATTACTCTCGTCGATACTCTCATTTCGACACACCAAACAACGTAGGCCTTTCGATAGTTCTCTTGCACGCTCTTCAAGAATTGGATCGTCTAACACCTCGTCAGGTTGCACAGCCCATGCTAACGAAAGAACGACTAACATGATAGAAATCTGGGCACAAAATAAGCCGACTGTTTTTAATATCAAACGGGCATTTTTCATTTCGCTAAAAGACCAACTGAACCACGTCTTACGCCTGCTGCCACTCGATAGCGTCGATCGCTCAGACTAAAAAGGCCGCCAATAGCCATCAAAATACATCCTGTCCACATCCAGTTTGCGAATGGCTTGATATAAGTACGTATTACCCAGCCACCTCCTACTTGACGGTCCCCAATGACAACATAAACATCGCGAAAAAACCGATAATCAATCGCTGCTTCGGTCGTTGGTACTCGTGCTACAGGATAATATCTTTTTTCAGGTTGTAATTCTGAGATAAATCGCCCATCTTTTTTCAGGGAAATAATACCTGTGGTTGAGGTATAATTTGGACCACGAATATTTTGCACATCTTCAAGTTTCAGAGTAAATCCCGCGACATCAAAAGACTCCCCCACCTGTGCAATACGAATATCTTCTTGCTGCCAAGACACCAAACCACAAATTGAAAAAAAGACAACACCCAAGCCGAAATGGGCAATCGCCTTACCCCAATCAGCTCTGGGAAGGCGAAGCAATCGGCCCCAATTGGGCGACCGTCCCGTTCGAGAGAAAATATCAACAAATGCTCCCATACATATCCAAGCGCCGATAAATGCACCTAAAGGGGCAATCACACTACGTTGTGTTTGTAGTGCCCAAACCAACGCTGTAATCGCTAATGCAAGGAGCAAAAAATACTTTAACGATTGCCAAATGTTCCTTAATTTTGCCCGCTTCCACGAAATCATTGCCCCCACGGGCATCAACACGCCTAACATAACCATGAAAGGGGTAAAGGCGAGATCAAAGAAAGGTGGTCCAACTGTTAATTTTCGGTCAAAAAACATCTCGGCGATAATGGGCCAGATTGTACCGATGAAAATTACAAAGCAACTCGTCGCAAGCAAGACATTATTCGCAACAAGCGCACTTTCTCGACTAATCACACTAAATACACCTTTCGCTTCCATTGCTCCGACACGAAATGCAAATAGTGTTAGTGCGCCACCCACAAAAAATACCAAAATCACCAAAATAAACATACCTCGTTCCGGATCGCTAGCGAACGCATGAACAGACGTCAATAATCCCGAACGAACAATAAATGTACCAACTAAGGAAAAACCAAAAGCTAGAATTGCCAACAAAATTGTCCAACTCTTTAGCGCCTCTCGCTTTTCAACAACCATCGCAGAATGAAGAAGAGCTGCGGCTAAAAGCCAAGGCATAAAGGAGGCATTTTCCACCGGATCCCAAAACCAAAAACCACCCCAACCGAGCTCATAATAAGCCCACCATGATCCCAGTCCAATACCAATAGTTAGAAAAATCCAAGCGGCAAGTGTCCAAGGCCGGACCCATCTTGCCCAAGCCGCATCTACACGACCTTCCATGAGGGCTGCTACAGCAAAGGAAAATGACATTGATAAGCCAACGTAACCTAAATATAAAAATGGTGGATGAATGGCTAATCCAGGATCCTGCAACAACGGGTTCAAATCTTGCCCATCCATTGGCGGTACAATCAGACGCAAAAAAGGGTTTGATGTAAAAATAATGAATGCAAAAAATGCCACACCAATCGTAGCTTGTACTGCCAAAACGCGAGATTTTAAGGTTGGCGGTAAATTGGTACCAAAAAACGCAACCATTGCACCAAACAATGTGACAATGAGTACCCATAGTAACATTGAACCTTCATGGTTACCCCATGTTCCAGTAACCTTATAAATCAACGGTTTTGCCGAATGGCTATTTAACGTAACGAGCCGTAAAGAAAAATCAGATACAACAAAAGCCCATGTGAGCGCACAAAAAGCTAAACCCGTCAACAAAAATTGAGCAATTGCGGCTGGTTCTGCACAAGCCATCCAATTCGTC
Source organism: Aestuariivita sp. (assembly GCA_026710055.1). Lineage (GTDB taxonomy): Bacteria > Pseudomonadota > Alphaproteobacteria > Rhodobacterales > Rhodobacteraceae > JAPORY01. The sequence goes on along the minus strand of JAPORV010000482.1, from coordinate 6,594 downwards.
CAACGCCGCTGAGCCCCAATAAGAGGAACAACCATTTGAAAAATGGCCACAAAAAAGGCTAAAATTAGCGAGAAATGACCAAGTTCATTAATCATTTACGGGAAATGTCCATTTCTTTAATTGCCTTTATACTAATCGTTTGATTATTTATGTTGTTCATAATCTATTCAAACCACAAATGTTTAACTGATGGTGAAAATGTGATCATTCGTTATTTGGAACTCTATACACCCCTTGTGCCTTCAAGGCATCAATAACTTCAGCTGGCATATAGGTCTCGTCATGTTTTGCAAGAATTTCGGTCGCCTCAAATATACCATTTACATAACGACCAGTGCCAACCATTCCTTCATTCTCAGTGAACAAATCTGGCAAAACACCATTGAACATCACCGGAACAGAAGCCCCGCCATCGGTTACCAAAAAACGTATTGTTTCGCCCTCACCGCGAATGATTGACCCTTCCTCAACCAATCCACCAATTCTAAAGACTTCGTTCGGGGTTGGTGGTTCACTAAGAATCTCTGACGGGGCACGAAAGAAATTAATGCCATCACGAAGTGCATAACCAATCAGCGCAGTTGATATGGTCAACGCGATTAACGCCACCACAACTACTTGAATACGACGTTGCTTTTTTAAACTCTTCATTTTTTCACGGATAAAGTGGGGACATCATGAGTCCTTCAGTTTCGACTTCCCCAAACATAAGATTAGCGTTTTGCAATGCTTGTCCACTACTTCCTTTAATCAAATTATCCAATACAGCTACAATAATTGTTTTGTTGGAGATGCGATCAGCACTTACACCAATATGAACGAAGTTTGATCCTCTAACATGATGCGTTGACGGCGTTTCACCAAGCGGAAGAATTTCGATAAAATGCTCTTGCTCATATGCACAAGACAATGTTTTGTGAATGGCTTTAGGATCTCCTATTACATAAACGGTTGCTAAAATCCCTCTATTCATTGGAATGAGATGCGTAGTAAGTTGCACCCGAATACTTTGACCTGCAACCTGTGATAACTCTTGATCAAATTCACCAAGATGTCGATGATTTCCACCGACGGCATAAGCATGAGCACCTTCACTTAATTCCGCATGAAGTAACTGGGTCGATAATGTTCTACCTGCACCAGATACACCACATTTGAGATCCAAAATAATATCGCTCAAGTCAATTACAGACTGATCAACTAATGGTCGTAAGATGTATTGACCGACTGCCGCATTACACCCTGTACCAGCCACCAGTCGAGCCGACATAATCTCATTACGATAAAACTCCGTTAGCCCATAAATCGCCTCTTTTTGTAAGTCTTGTGAATGATGTTCAATTCCGTACCATTTTTGATACTCTGATGCATCACGAAGCCGAAAATCTGCTGATAAGTCAATAATCTTTAGGTTATGTGGTAAGTTGGTAACGACTTTTTGACTTGTTTTGTGCGGCAAGGCACAAAAACACAAGTCAATCGTTGAAAAATCAATCTCATCAATTTGTTGAATGATGGGCAACTCAAGATGCCGTAAGTGCGGAAATACCGTCGCGATGTCTTGCCCTGCTTTACGCTCGCCCGCCAGCACCGAGATATCAAAATTTGAATGTCCATCTATCAGCCGGATAAGTTCTGCGCCCGTATAGCCAGATGCACCTAGTATCGCAACCTTATGTGTCATTTCGTTTGACTTATCCATCGCACAATTCCCTAATCAGCACTCACTTACCAACAAACAGGGTATCTATTACACCGCTTCAAAAAAGATTGGTCGTCCAAGAAAGCGGGTCGCTTGCTCTGTCATCTTTTGCGTATTTCCTGTCGTTAGAAACCCGGCAAGTCCATCTCCGACCATATCTTGATGACGATCCAAATAGTCAGCCAGACTATTAGCTACCAAATTACCTTGGCAAATAATAGTGACTGATTTTCCTAAGGCCTTTTTAAAGGCATCCGCAAGTAAAGGATAATGTGTACAGCCAAGAACTGCGGCTTCAGGGTTTGGCATTTTTCGTTTGAGTGCTTCAACATGAGACCGCACTAGTCCTTCCGCTAGAATCATATCGCCATTTTCAATAGCGTCTACAACGCCTGCACAGGCTTGCGCTTCTACATCGACACCAATTGCACGAAATGCAAACTCACGTTGAAATGCGCGGCTTGCGACTGTCGCGGGTGTTGCAAATAAAGCAACATCCTTTATTGCGACCTCACGAGGAGCAGAATTATCCCCCCATTTTCGTTCAGTAAGCGTTTCAATGAGCGGCACAAACACACCTAATACACGCTTACCATTGGGAACACCTGCTTCTTGCATACGACGCAGTGCTACTGCGGATGCGGTATTACAAGCAAGAATTACAAGATTACAACCACGATACCATAAATTCTTAACAGCTCGTTCTGTTAATTTTTGAATATCTTCTGGCGTGCGAACACCGTAAGGAGCATTAGCACTATCGGCATAATAGAGAAATTCCATCTGTGGAAGTCTTGATTGTGCCGCATCTAATACCGTCAATCCACCTAAACCAGAATCAAAAATACCAATTGCCATAATGATGATTCAAAAACTAAATCCTAAAACCAATACAAATACGAAAAATTTACTAAGAGAAGATCAAAAAGGTAAATTTCAAACCCGAGAATTTGGAATTGTTGCGAATTTCACATATGTTGTGATAGAAGGTTTGTTTTGTGGCCCTAATCAAAAGTCCTGTCATTAATTCTTTTGATAAACAAAAAGGTTACTTTTTAACATTACCAGATATGAATAATCAAAAAATTACCAGATTCAATTACTTCGCAACAAAATGTTGTTTTTTTGATAAGGCCGCGTTTGAAACACTTCATTTTGATACGGCAAGAAATAATAATAAAATGGCAAAGTGTAAAACACGCGTAATCGTATTGATAATTGTTACTTTTACTGTTTGCATCGCCATACACGGTGTTTTGACGGGTGGCTTGGTTTAATTTTGATTTCCCAAGCATTTTGCTGCATGTTTGAAGAATAAAAAGAACCGCTCGCAACCTCAATACCAAGATTGCTTTTTGCCAAAAATCGAAAACACAGCAATTCCCGCTAGAATATTTTTTCTTTTATTTTCATATATTTACGCAATTTAAAAAAATTATTTTTCGTAAAATTTCTATACCAAAATTGAGACTTTAATGTTATTTTTAGAATATTTTTTCTAGTTTTCTCAATGACTTAGAGCTCAAATGATACTTGTTACTATTCACCCGAGTTAGCGGGAATTGCTGTCGAAAACACTTTATCACTTGATTCCACTGCCAAAATATCGTAAAATATAAATATAAATTTTATTGTGGGGAGTAGTAAATGCCAGATGATAGCTTCAATTATGCTAAAGAAATTGAGCATCTTGAAAATGCGGGTGTGAACCCATCTGAGGCGAAAGCGATCGTGGGAATGGCTGAGCGGGCAGTGAATTCTGGTGCCCAAAAGTCGGATATAGTGGTTCTTAACGGCAAGATAGAGCTTCTTAACGGTAAGATTGATGCAGAGATAAAGTCGGTACGTAGCGACATCGCGCTGTTGCATAAAGATATTCAGCATCTTAATGAGAAAGTTAACGCCAACTATACAGACTTGAATACCAAAATTAATAACGTGCATACAGACTTGAATACCAAAATTAATAACGTGCATACAGCCTTGGATACCAAAATTGATAACGTGCATACAGACCTGGATACCAAAATTAATAACGTGCATACAGCCTTGGATACCAAAATTGATTCAAATCAAGCATTTTATATCGCAGAAATGAAAGCAGCTATTAGTCGATCTACCAACTTGATTTTGACATGCATCCTTGCCTCAGTTATTGGTGTATTCTCCATCTTTTTCGCTTTCTTCGGATAATTCCATCAGCCGTCCGAACATTAGCATCCCGTTCACCATTACCTTGAATGAACGCTATCGTTTTCAATGACTGCGGCGCATGACCATTTGGCCCCCTGTATTTGCGGGAATCAAATGTTACCAAGTTCATTTTCTTTTTTTCTAACCCCCTAAAACCTCCAGACAATGGGTGTTCGGAGCGAAAATGTACCTTATATGAATACCGCGGGAAACCGGATAATGAGATACAAGTCTCACATAGCAGACACAAAAAATAACTACAGGGTTTGAACAATTGGGAAGGGAACAACATAGCACAACCGCAGCATTGTTTTTTTGATTATTATGATCATCATTTTCAGATTATTTTAACAAGATTTAGAGCCCGTCGACATCTGTTCTTGAAAATTCGCGGTTTGTCGGTATGTTATCTTTCAGAATCGCTCTGAAGAGAAGCAATACAGACTATTGAGAGAGCAGAACGATGAATACGGATCGAACCGTTTTGGCAACGGAATAATATCTTTCGGCGCTTTCGCCGGTGGGTGTAGAACGGTCTTTTTGATGGTATTTTCAATGTGTTATCAAAGGATTTCGATAGGTCGGTCGTGTCGGTGAATAGGACGATCATACAAGCCCACGCAAAGGCCTACAGGTCAGAAAAAGGGGATCACACGAAGGCATCGGACACTCAAAGCAGTTTAACAAGGAAGATCGTGGCGCTAGCAGATGTGATTGAAAAGTTGATCCAGCGTGGTGTTCTGCCCGGCCATCCCGATCATCAGTCGTTTCATACTGGCTTTCCCTTTCCGCTTTGACGCCTACAAATGGCAGAGAAGCTATCTTCGGCCTTTCTCGTCGTCCGACATTTTGAAGGAACGTGCTGGCTATTATTGTTTGCCGCCAAACGCCCCGACGAGATCAGGGCGACGTAGGACACCGGCCATGACTTCGTGGTTCAGACCGAGAAACGCGCCTGTGACCGCCCCAGTATCCTTACCCGCAAGGCCTTGGTTATCAAAGCGGCCTGTGTCTATAGTCACTGCATAAACTAAATCTCCATCACCCCATACGTTGCCACCATCCTGCTCCAGATCGTAGAATGTCAAATTACCTGATGTCAGGTCCGCCAGCTGAACAACCAGACGCACGTCGCCGACCACACCAAGACCTGTGGGTATATAGCCGAGAAACAATCCGTTCCAGTGGGCGGTGGCATCAAGTATGCCGGTCGGTGCCGGCCCCTGAGCCCACGGCTGCACGAGGCCATTGCGCTCCCACACACCGAACGTGACCTCGCTTGGACCCGTCGCGAACACTCCCATCTGATGGGAGGACATGTGAGACCAGACCCCAAGATCCGTAATGGCGCTAGCAGGTGTTATACCGGGTTTCACCCGCGTTAAGCTGGCATGGATCAGATCCTTGTCCTGAGCGGAGAGGACATATGTCCGTCCGGTTCGGGCGCCACCATAATTGGCGTTACTAGTCAGGATCGAATCGGAAAAGCGATCTGTGTTCTCGTCGGTATGGCCCCAGAACCCAAGATTGTGCAACAGCTCGTGGACGAGGTTATGGCGCACGACGTTTGGATCAGAGTAAATCATCGTACTGGTACTGTTCAGACCCACCCAACCGGCAAGGGCATAATTGTCTGGTTCAGTGACATCGGCATGGCGTAGCAGCCGCCACGCCACACCATGAGAGGGCGTGATATCTGGATAAATGCGTCTCCATTGGCTGGGCTCCGAATACTCGACATAGATATGTTCGACGGGAATGGCGTCAAGGGACGCCGGGGACGCCACCGGTGTAGCGTTGAACGTCATCTGCTGTTCCCAAGGCAACACCGAATTGATGATAGCGACAGCGTCTTGCACGGCTTTTAGGAAGGCAGCATCCGCGCCCTGTACGACGCGAACGGTCGGACCGGTACGGAACGTGATGGGAAAGATGGCATCATCATGCGGCGAGGGCGTAATCTGCTCGAACATCGCAAGAACATCGCCTTCGCTCGTTCCGTCTGCGCGCGTACCCTTGTACAGGTGAATGTCCTTCCGCACGTCAGTGTTGATCAGCCCGTCCGTCCCGGGAGATGCCTGGGTGCCAACATGGAGTGTGACGCCGTGATGGAACACCGGATAAGTATCGGTGAAATCGGAATTGGCAGGAGGCAGCTCGGCGGGTGGTCTGACCACGTCCCCATGTCCTCCAGACCCGCCACCACAGGAAGTTAGCATGGCAAAAGTCGCCAAGGCAAAAATTATTGTCAAAGTGCGTTTGATCATAGTCTGCCGCCTTGAAGTGTACACTTGCGCTGAAAATACCAGCTGCTCCACGCGTTACTGTACGCCTCAAATAGAACAAGAAGGGTCATCAATCATTATTTCGAGGTACTTTGCAAAAGTCTACATTTAAACAAATTTTTCCCACCTTCGGGCATTTTACTGAAAATCAGAAGGGACATGTCGCATCTCTTCATCTATGAAAAAAGAAACAACAACACATAGAGGAAACGACGACATGTCCTTATTTTCATTCATATCATATCTCTGGAATCGATGTCAAGGGGAATGATGCCCGGCGTAGCAATTCCCGCTAACTCGGGTGAATAATAACAAGTATCATTTGAACTCTAAGTCATTGAGAAAACTAGAAAAAAATGTTCTAAAAATAACATTAAAGTCTCAATTTTGGTATAGAAATTTTACGAAAAATAA